>JBDTTY010000204.1:0-5556 GCA_040007975.1 Betaproteobacteria bacterium
GATGTTGCATCAGTCGGCGAGCAGGGCCATCAATGCCGCCGCGTCGAGACGTACCGGTTCCTGTCCGTTGCGATCGCGCTGCTGACGTTGGCGCGCCGCCGCGGCCGAACGAATCGATAGCCGCACGCCGGCGACCGGCGTGTCGATGTAGAGTTCGGCCGCGCCATCGCGGTCGCCGTGCATCGTGCGATACGCGATGTTGGCGTTGAGAAGCGCGAATTCGACATCCTTGGCATCGGGGGCCACCAGATCGAGGCGGATATCCGAATGCGCCGTGGCCCAACCAGCGGCGACGCCACCGACCAGCTCGGGGGCAAATGCTTTGAGGTTGTGCATCCAGCGCAGCGCATGGGTGCGTTGCTCGCGCAATCGGGCCGCGTGTGCAACACCGCCGAACAAGGTGTGATACTCGAGCAATGCTGCTTCGATTTCCTCGTCACCAGGCAGCGCTTCGCGGGCAGGCAGTCCCAATTCGCGCACGGCCTTGCGCTTGGCCAGACTCCAATCGGCGACGCCGTGCTCGGCGATATAGCGGGCGGCAGTTTGGGCAATGCGGACGCGATCCTGTGCGGCACGCTCCATGAAGGCCATGGTCACGCCGGGTTGCGGTCGCTCGCGCTGACGTCCCATCGCCTGCTGGTGCTCTAGAACAGCTGGTCGCGCACGTCGGGTGCGGCCTTGCCAGGCACGGTGGGCGCCAATCCCTCACCGCCGCCACGCGGTGGAAATTCGGCGAAGAAATAATCGCTGATTTTGCTGGTGTCGTCGCGCAAACCGGTGTCCGCGTTGATACGAACAGAGATGAGTCCGTCCGGCGGCGTCAGCGGCTTTTCGGGAACGCCTTTCAACGACCGCGCCATGTACGTCATCCAGATGGGTAGCGCGGCGACACCCCCGGTCTCGTTGTTGCCAAGCGTCTTGGGTTGATCGAAGCCGATCCATGCCACGCCAACCTGCGACGCGTTATATCCGCAGAACCACGCGTCGATGTTGTCGTTGGTGGTACCGGTCTTGCCGGCCAGATCACGTCGTCCCAACTGCATCGCTCGGGCACCGGTGCCATAGGCCACCACGTCGCGCAGCAATGTCGTCATCACGAATGCGTTGCGCGGGTCGATCGCATGTTCGGCGCCATCACCCACGACTGTAGGTTTGGCTTCGGACAATACGTTGCCTTTGGCGTCCGTTATTTTGGTGATCAGGTACGGGGCTACCCGATAGCCGCCATTGGCAAATATCGAATACGCGGCCGCCATCTGCAGCGGCGTTGTTGATCCGGCGCCTAGTCCCATCGTCAGATACGCCGGGTGCTGTTTGGGGTCGAAGCCGAAGCGCGTGATGTAGTCCTGTGCGTATTGCGGCCCGATGGCCTGCAAAACGCGAACCGTGACCAGGTTCTTGGACTTCGCCAGAGCGGCGCGCAGCCGCATCGGGCCGTCGAACTTGCCATCATAATTTTTGGGTTCCCAGTCTTCGCCGCCGGTCTTGTCGCCAGGCACAAAGAACGGCGCGTCGTTGATCACGGTGGCCGGAGAAAAGCCTTTTTCGAGGGCGGCCGAATAGATGAACGGCTTGAACGACGAACCCGGTTGGCGCTGCGCCTGAGTCACATGGTTGAATTTGTTGCGTTCGTAGTCGAAGCCCCCCACCAGCGCGAGAATGGCGCCATCGTCCGGCGCCATGGCCACAAACGCTGATTCCGCCAGTGGCAGTTGGCCGATGGACCAGCGATTTTTTTCGTCCTGCGAGACGCGAATCACCGCGCCGGGACGCAGTCGTTGCGTGCTCGGAGACTTGTCGGTGAGATTGCGGGCGACGAATTTCAAACCATCGCCGGTAATGGACAGAAGGTCGCCCGAAGCTATGACTGCCTTGACCTCGGTAGCGTTGATCTCGACGACGATGGCCGGCGCCAGGTTGTCGCTGTCGGTGGTTTCCTGAAAGGCGCGATCAAGCACTTGTTCGCGTTCTGCCGGATCGGCCGGCAGATTGAGATAGGCCTCCGGGCCGCGGTACCCATGGCGTCGGTCGTATTCGATTACGCCACGGCGTACGGCGATATAGGCGGACTCCTGGTCGGCCTTGCGTATGGTGGTCCAGACAGTGATGCCGCGCGTGTAGGCGTCGTCGCCGTAAGCGTCAAAGACGACCTGGCGCGCCATTTCGGCGACGGATTCGGCGTGCGTGGGCAACGCATCCCGAATGCCCTGCCGGACGGCCAGCGACGCATTCTGCCCTTCTTTGAATTGCTCATCAGTGATGAACTTGAGTTCGTGCATCCGTCGCAGGACGTACAACTGCCGGGTTTTGGCGCGGCGAGGATTGGTCACGGGGTTGTAAGCGGACGGGGCTTTGGGCAGGCCGGCGAGCATTGCGGCCTCGGCCACGGTGACGTCCGCCAACGGTTTGCCGAAATAGATCTGGGCGGCTGCGGCGAACCCGTAGGCGCGCTGGCCGAGAAAGATCTGGTTGAGGTAGAGCTCCAGAATTTCATCCTTGCTGAGGTTGGCCTCGATCTTCCAGGCCAGCAACACCTCGCGCAGCTTGCGGGTGACGGTCTTTTCGCGCGTCAGGAAGAAGTTGCGCGCGACCTGCATCGTGATCGTGCCCGCCCCTTGCTGAGTTCCAGAAGCAAGGTTGGTCATGGCCGCGCGCGCGATACTTAAGTAGTCCACGCCACCGTGTTGGTAGAAACGCTCGTCTTCTGCGGCCAAAATGGCTTGTTTCATGACATCCGGGACTTCGCCGATAGACAAAACGGCACGCCGCTCCTCGCCAAACTCGCCCAGCAGCGCCCCTTCCGCCGAAACGATTCGCAGCGGTATCTTTGGCTGGTAATCAGTAAGTGCCTCGAGCGACGGCAGCGTCGGCCAGAGCAGCGCCATCACGAACGCGCCTAACAAGGCCCCGACCACCGCCAGGCCCAGCACGACCGAACCCAAATAGAGAAGCCAGCGCTTTAGCACGTTGGAATAAAACTTGCGTCAGTACAACGGTTGGGCAACAAGTGGTGGCGAATGCGCAACATCTGTTGCAGGAACGGGGGAAACAAATTGACAAGGTTCATACTTGCTGCCAGAGTTTAATGTAAATTATCAGCATTCTGGCCCGAAGATCGTACTGGTTGCCAAAAAGCTCTCTACCGTGCTCGATATCTTCAAAACTAAGTCCCCGGCCCTGATTGGGGTCGACATCGCGTCGACATCAATCAAGTTGGTCGAACTCACTCAAACCGGCAAGGGAACTTACCGGCTCGAACGTTATGCTATCGAGCCATTGAACAAAGACCTGGTCGCCGACGGCAACATCGCCAACCTGGATCAAGTCAGCGACGCGCTGAAGCGTGGCTGGAAGCGCCTCGGCAGCCGCAACCGCAATGTTGCCATGTCCCTCCCCGCCGCGATGGTAATCACCAAAAAGATCATCGTCCCGTCCGGTCAGAAAGAGGAAGAGCTCGAACTTACCGTCGAGGCCGAGGCCAATCAGTACATTCCGTTTGCGCTGGACGAAGTCAACCTCGATTTCCAGATTTTGGGCCCGGCCCCCAACAATCCCGACGAAGTCGAGGTGCTAATTGCCGCTTCCCGCAAGGAAAAGGTCGAAGACCGCGTGGCCATCGCGGAAGCAGCGGGTCTCAAACCCCGCGTGATGGACGTCGAGTCGTATGCCACGCAGGAAGTCTTCGGGCTGATTTCGCCGTCGCTGCCTGCCAACGGACGCGACCAGAATATCGCCTTGGTGGACATTGGCGCCCATGTGACGCATTTCTATGTGATGCGCAATGGCCAATTCTTGTTCTCGCGGGATCAGGCGTTTGGCGGCAATCAGCTGACGCAGGACATCCAGCGCGCATTCAATCTGTCGCCGGAAGAGGCCGAGTCCGCCAAGAAGAACCAGGGCCTGCCTGAGACATACGACAACGATGTGCTGCAACCGTTCATGGAAACATTGGCACTCGAGATCACCCGGGCGTTGCAGTTCTTCTTTACGTCCACCTCGCACAATCAGGTAGACCAGATTGTGCTGGCAGGGGGCTGCGCCGCGTTGCCGGGCATCGACGAACTCGTCTCCAAACGCGCGGGCGTGGCCACGGCCATAGCCAATCCGTTTGCGAGCATGCAAGCGTCGGATCGGATCCGGCCGCGCCAATTAGCCCAGGACGCGCCGATGCTGCTGGTGGCCACGGGGTTAGCGCTCCGGAGTTTCGAATAATGGCCGGCATGCGCATCAATCTGCTGCCCCACCGCGAGCAGAAGCGGCAGGCCCGCCAACGGCAATTCATTTCGCTGTCGCTGTCGCTGGTGGTGCTCGGACTTGCGGTGGTGGCCCTGGTGCACGGGATCCTGGCGACCCGGATCGACAATCAGGCCGCCCGCAACACGCTGCTCAAGGCGGAAATTGCAAAGCTCGACGAGCAGATCAAGGAAATCGACCGGCTGCGTGAGCAGATTTCCGCCGTACTGTCGCGCAAACAGGTTGTGGAAACGCTGCAGGCCAATCGCAGCGAGGCCGTGCACTTGCTGGACCAATTGGTGCGGCAACTCCCGGATGGCATCTACCTGCGCAGCGTGAAGCAAACCGGCGCCAAGGTGACGGTGATCGGATATGCGCAGTCCAATGCCCGAGTGTCAACGCTGATGCGCAACATCGAGGCTTCCCCTTGGCTCTCCAACCCCGAACTGGTCGAAATCAAGTTGGTTTCGGCGCCTGGTACGCCCAAGGACAAGGACCAGAAGATCAACGAATTCACGCTGACCTTCCTCGTCAAACGCGTGGCGCCTGACGAAGTGAAGGCGCCGGTGGCTCCCGCGACTCCGGGGACCAAAGGTGGACCGGCCACGCCGGCAGCACCCGCCAAGGCTTCCCTTGCCGAAACCCGGAGGCCCGCATGAATCTCGAAGAGCTGCGGCGTCTCAACATACGTGATGTCGGCAATTGGCCGCTGTTGCCCAAGATCACCATTCTTTTTGCGATCTTCGTCGTGATCCTCGTGGCCGGCTATTTCCTCGACTGGCGCGACCAGTGGGACTCGCTGGAAGTCGCGCAGGGTCAAGAGGAAAAGTTGAAGGTCGTGTATGGCGAGAAAAAGGCCAAGGCGATCAATTTCGAGCTCTATGTCCAGCAATTGAACGAGGTCGAGCAATCATTCGGGGCGTTGGTGAAACAGCTGCCCAACCGTTCGGAAATCGATGCGTTGCTGACCGACATCAATCAGGCGGGCCTCGGTCGCGGGTTGCAATTCGAACTGTTCAAGCCGGCGGCGCAGGAAAAGATGGCGGAGTTCTACGCCGAGCTGCCGATCAAGATTCGCATCACCGGGACGTACCATGACATGGGAGCGTTCGCCAGCGACGTGGCGCAATTGCCGCGGATCGTGACGCTCAACGATGTCGCGATTGCCAACGACAAGGGCATGCTGTCGCTCGACGCCGAAGCCAAGACGTTCCGCTATCTTGACGAAGACGAAATCGCCAAGCAGAAAGCGATTGCCAAAGCCAAGGCCGCCAAGGACAAGGGCAAGAAATGAGGCGCGCGCTCGGTTCGATCGTCGTGGCT
>JBDTTY010000205.1:0-5545 GCA_040007975.1 Betaproteobacteria bacterium
GGCCTTGATCAGCTCGATGGGCGTCAGCATGTTGGCGTCGATCGCGCGCAACCACGTATCGCGATCCCAGTCGCGGAAGTCTCCCGGTGGCGGCCCACCTGCGTTGGTAACGACAATGTCCGGGTGCGGACATGCTGCCAGTGCAGCGGCGCGTCCTTCTGGTGTCGTGATGTCGCACGCCAACCACGCAACGCGACGTCCGGCCATCGCGCCAATTTCATCCGCCGCGCGTTCGACATCGGCGGCGGTGCGCGCAAGGATCGTGACATCGACCCCTTCACGCGCCAACGCTTCCGCGCATCCGCGTCCCAATCCCTTGCTGGCCGCGCACACCAATGCGCGGCGTCCGGAGATGCCGAGATCCATGATTTTTCCTTGGTGACTTCAACTGGCGGCGGCAATCGCGGCCGTCGTAGCGCGACGCACGCGAACTACCGTGCCGACAGCCGCGACCAGCAGTCCGGCCACGACGTAGAACATTTCGCGGCCCAGATGCTGGTCTAGCATCAGTCCGAACCACACCGGCCCGATCGTCGCGCCGATTTCGAGCCCCGAATACACGAAGCCGTACACGCGACCCGCCGCACCCTTCGGGGTAGCGTTGCGCACGATCAGATCGCGCGACGGTCCGGTGCTGCCCATTGCAAAGCCGATCAGCGCGAAATACGGCACGACCAGCGACGTCGGGATGACGCCCATCGCGACGAACACCAGCAGAAATGCGCCTGCCAGCAAGCCGCTCGCGGCCACGCGATCATGGCGTGTGGTTCGCGCCGCGAGAAATCCGCCGACCACAATGCCGACGGTGCCACCCAGCAAATAGCCGGTAACTGCCGATGCCGCGATGACCAGCGGCACCGCGAGGCCGGCGTTGAGGGCCGATGGCAGAAAGGTTTGTAACCCCACCGACGCCGTGGTCTGAATGATGAAGTAGGCGAAACACAGCGCAATGGCCGGTTGCGCAAACATCGCCAAGCTACCTTTGAAGTCATGCGCATTTCCGGCCGGCGACTGATGCGAGGTCAGGTAGTCGCGCTGGGTCGACAGCACACCGACGGCGATCAGTCCGGTCGCCCCCATGCATGCCAGCGCAACGCGCCAGTCGAAGAGCGTGGCAAGCCCGAAACTTACGAGCGGTGCAGCGGCATACCCCAGGTTGCCGCCCACGCCATGCGACGAATAGGCGTAGCCCAGTCGCGCGGGCGTCACGTTGGCATTGAGGATCGCGAAGTCGGCAGGATGAAACACGCCGTTGCCCACGCCCATCAACGCGACGATCGGAAAGAGCCACCATGCCCCGGGCGCCAACGATGCGGCTATTGTGCCGCCGGCCAACAGCCCCAATCCAGTCAGCAGAACCGGGCGCGCGCCCATCCGGTCGACCGCAAAGCCGGCGGAGAATTGCGTCAGCGCACTGGCCGCATAGAACACACCGACCAACATGCCAAGCAGCGTCCACGACATGCCGAACTCGGCGCGCAGCAATGGAAACAATGGCGGCAGTGCCAGCTGGAAGAAGTGCGAGAACGCGTGGGCGCCACCGACGAGCCCGATGACGCGAACGTCGCGGCGTAACGAGTAAATTGCGGGGGGTTCCAAAGACACGCTGGCTGCGGCGTTGTAAGGCGCGGACGCAAAAGGCGACACTATAGCGTATGGCAAGACCCGCTCTTTTGGGCGCTTGCACTTCTACAACCACTACCCACTTCCACCACCCGAATTCATGGCCACCAAAGTGCACAAGACCGACGCCGAATGGGAGGCGCAATTGACGTCGGAGCAATATCGCGTGGCGCGCAAAGCCGGGACCGAGCGCGCGTTCTCCAATGACTACTGGGACAACCACCGCAGCGGCCTTTATGCCTGCATCTGTTGCGGCACGCCGCTGTTTGCGTCGTCGACCAAATTCGACTCCGGCACCGGCTGGCCATCCTTTTGGCAGCCGGTAGCACCGGCCAACGTCGCGGAAAAGGACGACTCCGGGTTTTTCATGCGCCGAACTGAGGTCCTGTGCGCCAATTGCGATGCCCACCTCGGACACGTGTTTCCCGACGGTCCTGACCCCACGGGTATGCGCTACTGCATGAATTCCGCGTCGCTCAAATTCGTGCCCGAAACCTGATTAGTGCTGTCAATCGTCCACTTGACCGAGGCCCGCTGATGCGGGCCTTGTTCATTGATGGCATGAATAATTGCTTATACACAATTGATCTATAAAGAATTTACAACAGCCCCTCCTTCACGATTCTCCTGACCAGTGGTCGTTGACAGGGAGTGATATGAAAATGATATCATTTTGATACTCGGTGCAAACGACCATGACGGTGCGAGCACCTCGAGAATCAGGAGAACACGATGGAACGCATGACCACCAACCGCGACGGGACCCACACGGAACACCCGATCGGCACGCTGAACGGCTTTGTTGTGCTGTTTGTGGGCCTCGCGCTGCTGATCGCCGGCGCCCTGTTGAACGCCCGCGGTATCAGCCTCAATGGTGTTTCGTGGCCGCCGCTGATCGGCGGGATCGTGCTGATCATCGTCGGCCTCCTGCTGCTGGCCGGGCTCTACACACTGCAGCCCAACGAAGCCGCGATCCTGCAATTGTTCGGTGCCTACCGCGGTACCAGTCGCACACCAGGTCTGCGCGCGACCAATCCGTTTTATACGCGCAAGAAGCTGTCGCTGCGCGCGCGCAACCTCAACGGTGAGCGCTTGAAGGTCAATGACAAGCGCGGCAACCCCGTCGACATTGCGGCTGTTGTCGTCTGGCATGTCGAGGACACCGCCAAGGCTGCCTTCGACGTGGATGACTACGAAATGTTCGTGAAAGTGCAAAGCGAGGCGGCCGTCCGCCATCTGGCCTCGTCCTTTGCCTACGACGCGGAAGACGGACAGGACGTTGCCGTCGAGCCCACGCTGCTTGGCAGCGCGGATGTCGTGGCCAAGGCGCTCGTCCGTGAACTGCAGGCGCGTCTCGAGCAGGCCGGCGTCATGGTCGAAGAGTCCCGCCTGACGCATCTCGCCTATGCCGCCGAAATCGCGCAGGTGATGCTGCGTCGCCAGCAAGCGGAAGCGATCATCTCGGCCCGCGCCAAAATCGTTCATGGCGCCGTCTCGATGGTCGAAATGGCGCTGCGCGAACTGTCCGCAAAACAGGTCGTCAACCTCGACGATGAGCGCAAGGCCGCGATGGTGTCCAACCTGATGACGGTGCTGTGCTCGGACTCGGACGTGCAGCCCGTGATCAACACCGGCACGCTGTACACCTGAACTCACCGGACAAGCGGAGAACTCATCATGCTGACCCTGCCCAGAATTGCCTTTGCCGCACTGCTCGTGATCGTGGTGGCCGTGATCATCGGGACCGCCGGTGCGCTACCAGACCGCGTCGCTTCGCATTTCGGCGCGGGCGGTCTGGCCAACGGCTGGATGTCGCGCAACGGCTATGTCGCGTTCATGGTGGGTTTCACCGTGGCGGTGCCGCTGATCGTTGTCACGATGACCGGACTGCTGCCGGGAATGGCGCGAACCTCCCGGAACATTCCCCACCATGACTATTGGTTTGCGCCGTCGCGTCGCGCGGCGTCGGCCGCGCGTCTCGTCTCGCATGCCTGCCTTCTGGGCGTGCTGATGGTGGTGTTCTTTGGCGGCCTGCACATGCTGGTCCTGCTGGCCAATGCCGACCAACCTGCGCGCCTCAACGAGCCCGTGTTCTTTTCGATGCTGGCGGTATTCCTGGTGGGAATCGCCGTATGGATCGTCACGATGCGTCGGTTGTTTCCGAAGCCTTGATGATGCGCCGCGCTTGACCTCCCGATGACGGCTAAAAAATCCTTCCTGCTGCGTGTCGATCCGGCGTTATGGACCGAAATCGAACGGCTCGCGCAAGGTGAGTTGCGCAGCGTCAACGCACAGGTCGAATTTCTGCTGCGCGATGGACTTGCGCGGCGTGGCGTGGTGGGCAAACGCACGGCGATTGCATCCAAAGACCGCGAGAACAGCGGCGAGGAATAGCGCCCCGCCCCACCAACACGACGGAATCAGGCGTCAAGCACGCGCCGCATGAACAAACCGGCCGCCGCAATCTCCTCCATCACTGCCGAATGTTCCATCGGCCACGTGTGCCATTCCACGTTCCAGCCGGCCGCCACCAGCGCCTTGCGCGATCCTTCGGCCCACGCGAGCTGCACCACCGGATCACGCGTACCGTGCGCCATGAAGATCGGCACGTCGCGATTGGCGGGACTTGGTTCGGTCGCCAAGTCGTCCGCGCCGATCAGATAGGTGGATAGCGCGACGATACCCGCCAGGCGCTGCGGATGCCGCAAACCGGCATACAACGCTATCGCCCCGCCCTGCGAAAAGCCGGCCAGAATGATGCGCGCGTCGACCACGCCACGCGAGCGCTCACGCTCGATCAGTGCTTCGATCTGACCTTGCGATCGCCGCACACCCGGCAAATCGGCGCGCGAACTGAAATCGGCGTTGTGAAAGTCGTACCACGCCGGCATCACATGGCCATTGTTGATCGACACCGGGATCTGCGGCGCATGTGGAAACAGAAATCGCACACGCATCGTGGCGGGTAGGCCCAATGCGGGCACGATCTCGGACCACCCGTGCCCGGTGTCGCCCAAGCCGTGCATCCAGATGACTGTAGCGTCCGGATGGGGGGCGGTTTCGATTTCGATGGCTTCAAGCAATGTGGACATGGGACAGACGTAATGAGGGCAGGATCCGCATTTTAGCTGAGTGCAAATGCAAGTCCGGGCATGCTTTTTCTGTGACAATACGGGCCTCATTCACGACGCCGCACAGCGTCAAGTCGGCGGGCGCGCCATGCGTCGACGCCACCACTCAAGCTTCGATGGAGGAACCACCCATGTCGACCCGATTGTCCCGTGCAGTGATGCTGATCGCCGTAATGCTCTGCGCTGTCGCAACCGCCAATGCCCAACCCGTCGTAATGCGCATCTCGCATCAGGTTCCGCCGGCGCACCATTTGACCAAGATGCTCGAAGGATTCGCGGCCGACGTGAAAGCGCGCACCAACGGTCAGGTCGAGGTCCAGGTATATGGCTCCGAGCAACTTGCCAAGGCCGCCGAAAATTTTCCGGCAGTCGCAAAAGGCAACATCGAAGCCGCAATGAGCGTGAATTTCCAATGGGGCACGACGATCCCCGAAATGAGTGCCACACTGATTCCCTACGCGATGGGCGATCTCGATCGGATCAAGAAATTCCCGACATCCGAAGCGCGAAAATTTCTGGATGAGAAGCTCGCGGCCCGCGGCGTCAAGAGTGTGGCGTGGCTTTACATCACGCGCGAGACGATCATCACGTCGGCCAAGAAACCGATCGTGGCCCTAGACGATTTCAAGGGGGTGAAGATTCGCGGTCTCAATTCGCTGACGGACCATGCGCTCACCGCCGTCGGCGCGGCGCCGTCGGCGATGCCGGGCTCCGAGGTCTATCAGGCGCTGCAATCCGGGGTGCTGGACGCGGGGCTCACCGATTTGTCGGCGGCCTACAGCCGCAAGTTT
>JBDTTY010000206.1:0-5532 GCA_040007975.1 Betaproteobacteria bacterium
CCGAGCCCGCCAACGTGAACCACTTTTCCGTGATCAAGGAGGAGGGGGTGGTGGTCCAGATCACGGGGTCTGGGCCTACCGCCACGACGTTCGTCGTGCCGCCGGAGGCGGCGAAAAAATAGAATCTGCGCGTCGGGGAATCACTTCGACATGGTGGCGCGGAAATCCCTCCGCAGTACCGTTCGCACCTGATAGTCGACCGCTGGCAGTGCCGCCGGGTTACGAGACCGCGAAAACATTCACCATCGCGACCTTGCCTTTCAACGGCACTGGACCGAGGGCATCGACCGCGATGTGGTCGCCGAGCATGGCCCGCGTGGCACCGTCGATCAGGATGGTGCGTTGGGCCACCTTGGTGTGTGACTCGAGACGCGCCGCCACGTTGACGGTATCGCCAATACACGTATACGCCGCACGATCGTTGGTGCCGGTGTAGCCCGCCACCATTTCACCGGAGGCGATGCCGATGCCGATGCGGATCGTCGGTTTGTTGATGGTGACGCGTTCGTGATTGAAAAGATCGATCAGTTCCACCATCTCCTGCGCGGCGCGGACGGCGCTGGCCGCATGATCAGACAGCGGCACGGGCGCACCAAAGACGGCCATCAAGCCATCGCCCATCATCATCGTGACAATGCCGCCCTGTCCGCCGATGGCGTCGAACATCAGTGCGTAATAGGTGTTGAGCAGCTCGATCGTTTCTTCAGGTGGCTGCGTTTCGGCCAGCGACGTGAAGTCCCGGATATCGGAGAACAGTACCGTGGCGGACACACGCTTGCCACCGAGTGCGAAACCCGAACTCTGCAGGTCCTGTGCCACCTCGGGCGTCGCAAACCGACGCACCAGCGCCTTCTGCTGATCGCGCAGTCGCTTCTTTTCGAGTCCGGCACCGATGCGCGCCTTGAGCAGCACTGGATTCACCGGCTTGGCCAGGTAATCCTCGGCGCCGAGTTCGATGCAACGCACGACGTTGGCGATGCCTTCAAGTGAAGACGTGACAATCACCGGGGTGTCGCGCAACTGCAGATCGGCCACCATCTGTTCCAGCACCTGAAAGCCGTCCATCTCCGGCATTTCCATGTCCAGCAACAAGAGGTCGAAACCTTCGCGGCGCAGCATCTCCAACGCCACCCGGCCGTTCTCCGCGGTCGCGACACTGTGTCCCTGTAATTCAAGACTGCGGGTCAGCAGCAGCCGATTGACCTTATTGTCGTCGACCACCAGCAGTCGCGCGGCGTTGGTACGCATTTCACGCATCGCGCAGTGCCTGTAAAGCGGCTGCAACGCGAACGTACTCGGCGTTTAGCGGCGCCAGCGGCTGCGCACCGCCGGCGATCACGCTGGCAAGGCCCGCAAGTTCCAGTCGGCGTGCTTCCGTGGCGAGTGCCGTCGCACCAAAGGTGTTGCTGTTGGATTTGAGCGAGTGAGCGGCGCGACGGAAGCGATCAGCGTCACTGGCTGCCATCGATGCCTCCAGGTCCTGCAACATGATCGGCGCTTCCTCAAGAAACGTGTCCACCAGTTCCATTGCAAACTCGGCGCCGGTCGTGACCTTGAGTTCGTCGAGGACGGCTTGATCGATGGTGGGCGTGGTCATCAGCGTTCCTTGCGCACGGTGACATTGTTGAGGGCTTCGATCAGGCGCTCCACGCGGATTGGCTTGGTCATGTAGTCGTCCATACCGGCAGCCATGCACATGTCGCGATCGCCATGCATCGCATTGGCGGTCATGGCGACGATGCGAGGCCGCTTGCCTGCCTGGAATTGGGCGGTAATCTTTCGCGTGGCTTCGAGGCCATCCATTTCCGGCATCTGCACGTCCATCAGTACCACATCGTAGGTTTGCCGTTGCACCGATTCGATGGCCTCGATGCCGTTGGACGCGAGATCGGCACGGTAGCCCATTTGCTGCAGCAGTCGCATCGCAAGCTTCTGGTTCACCACGTTGTCTTCGGCCAGAAGAATCCGCAGCGGATGGCGCGCTGCCTGCTCGGGATCGATCAGCGGTTTAATGCGTGCCGGCGCGGCAACGGGTTGCGCCGGCAGCGCGAGCAGGCCGACCAGCGTCCCGAAGAGGTGTGACTGTCGGATCGGCTTGGCAAGATAGGCATTGAACAGGCCCTCGGTGTCACCGGCCTCACGCCGGCCGAGCGAACTGAACAGCACCAGTGGCAAGGTCGCATGCCGGGCGCGAATCTTCTGGGCCAGCGCGAGGCCATCCATTTCGGGCATGTGCATATCGAGGACCGCGAGATCGAATACTTCACCGGCGGCCAGCCACTGCAGCGCTTGCTGCGGGGACTCGGTGTCGCGCGACGTCATGCCCCACTTGCCGGACTGCAGACTCAGCACCCGTCGATTGGTGGCATTGTCGTCGACGATCAGTACGCGCTTACCCTGCAGCTCCGGCTGTGCGCCGACAAAATCACGCTGCCGAGTGGGCGCCAATTCGGCCAGCGGAACTTCGATCGTGAAATAAAAGGTTGCACCGTGTCCCGCGCCGCCGCTTTCGGCCCACATGTGGCCGCCCATCAGTTCGGACAAGCGCTTGCTGATCGCCAGTCCGAGACCGGTGCCGCCGTACTTGCGCGTGGTGGACGAGTCCGCCTGCGAAAAAGACTGGAACAGTCGGGTCATTCCGTCCGGCGCAATGCCAATGCCGGTGTCGCGGACGGCAAATGTCAACACAGTTTTGCTGGCGACGGCTGGCTTGGCGCTGACGGTGAGCACGACTTCGCCTGCGTCCGTGAATTTCACGGCGTTGGACAGGAGATTGAGCATGATCTGGCGCACGCGCGTGACATCGCCAACGACCGCAGCCGGGACATCGCCCTCGAAGAAGTAGGCCGTATCGAGATGCTTTTCAACAGCACGCGTCGTGACGAGATCGAGTGCCGATTCGACGCAGTCGCGTAGGTCGAAGGGTTGCGCCTCGATGTCCATGCGTCCCGCCTCGATCTTGGAAAAATCGAGGATGTCGTTGATGATGGTGAGCAGCGCGTCGCCAGACTCGCGAATGGTCGACACATAATCCTGCTGCTCGGTGTCGAGTTCGGTATCGAGCAACAGTCCGCTCATGCCGATCACCGCATTCATTGGTGTACGGATTTCGTGGCTCATCGTGGCCAGGAACGAACTCTTGGCCTCGTTGGCGGCCTCGGCGGCGGCGCGCGCCTCTTTGGTCTCGTTGAAGAGGCGGACGTTCTGAATCGCAATGACCGCCTGATCGCGGTACGACTCGGCCAATGCGATTTCTTCAGCGCTGAAGCCGCCGGGCCGGTTGCGAAACAGCATCAACGCGCCGATGGCCTCGTCGTTGATCAGGAGTGGCACGCACAACGAGGCTCGCGCCCCGGTGGTCTCCCGAACCATTTTCTGGCGTTCGGGCAGTTCGATGGCATCCCAGTCGGAAATGTGCACCGTACGCTTCCACACTATGCCCTGTGATGGAAAGTTCGCGGCCGGATCAAGGGGCACGGGATCACGCCACCGGTCGTTCTCGAAGCCGGAGGACGTGGCGAGGGCTGACGGCAGGTAATTGTTGCCCGCCACCAGAACCAGTGCTGCGCGGCTGCAGGCCAGCAGCTTGACCGCCGTGGCGACAATCGTATTGAACACCGGTTGCGTATCAGTGGGCGACGCGCTGATTACACGCAGGATGTCAGCGGTGGCTGTCTGTCGCCCCAGTGCTTCCTGCGAGTCGTCGAACAGACGCGCATTCTCGAGCGCAATGCCGACATTGGCTGCAATGGTTTCTAGCAACCGCTGGTCGGCGTCGTCGTAGGCGCCTTCGCGCTGGGTGCTTTGCACACTGAGCACGCCATCGCAACGACCACCCACTATGATCGGGACGCCCAGATAGGAAAGCGCCTCCTTGCCCATGCGGCGTGCGCCCAACCGCTTTGTCTGCGTTTCCACGTCGAAGTCGAGCTTCAGTGCCTGACCCGTTTCGATGATCTTGCTGGTCAGGCCCTCGCCGTAGGGGCGAGACTCCACCGCTTCGCCGTATTGGTAAGGAAAATTGATCATGTTGGACGCACGGTCATAGAGTGCGACATAGGCCAGATCCGCGCGGAACACGCCACGTACCTGCTCGCCGACGACGTCGATCAGCGCAGCAACGTCGCGTTTGCCGGCAAGTTGCTGGGACACGGTGTTGACCGTAGCCAGTTCCTGCGCCCGTGTTTGCGCCTGCGCAAAGAGGCGCGCATTTTCGATCGCCACCGTGGCTTGCAGCGAGAGCCCGGTGAGAAATTCGAGTTCGGTATCGAGAAACGGCTCTCCCCCGGTACGCCATACCGTCATTACGCCTTTGACGACATTGCCGGCCTTGAGCGGCGCAACCATCATCCGCTCGTTTGTATCGTTTGCCGTCCCTTCGATCCGCACGCCGCGTGGGTCATGCTGGGTATCGTTGACCAATTCGGCGAGACCGCTCTGGATCAGGCTACCAATGATGCCGATACCGGGAACAATCTTGGCCGCCTTGATTTCATCGGCACTGCTGCCCACCACAACGATGGCGCGGTGTGCCTTGCCATCGGCGTCTGGCAGGAAAATGGCGCTGGTATCGGCGACCAGCAATTCTCTGGCGTGACGTGCGATACGGTCCATCACGGCCGCGAGATCGAGCGTGGAAGAAATGTCCCGGCCCACTTCGGCCAGTGCCGCGAATTCGCGCGTGCGGCGCTGCGTTTCCTCGAAGTTGCGCGCATTCTCCAGCGCAATACCCATGGACGCCGCGACGGTTTCCAGCAACCGCTGCTCAGGTTCGCCATACGCAAAATCGCGCTCGTGATTTTCCAGCAGGATTGCGCCCAGAACACGGACAGTGCCGATAATGGGCACCGTAATGATCGATTTCGCCCAGTCGGTGCCCGGTTGCGCGCTGACACCCAATTCAATTTGGTGGGCGTGACTGTTTAGAACTCCCGTTTCGCGCGACTGCAATAGTTGCAGCATTGGCGGAGGCGGCGGTCGTGGTGTGCGCGGCAGGCGTACGCCGTGCTCAAATGCGTACAGTGGGTGCATCAGATTGGCCTCTTCGTCCCACCACCGGATGCTCATGTCGTCGGTGTTGAAGACTTTGCGCAGCTTCGAGCCCACGAGCTCGACAATGCCTTCGAAATCGAGCGAACTGGCCATGCCCTGCTGCACGCTGGTAATTACCGCCAATTCGGCGTTGCGCTGTTCCGTCTCTTTCAGCAGTCGCTGCGTTTCGTCGAACAACCGCGCATTTTCGAGCGCGATGCTCATGCTATTGGCCAGCGTCTGCAACAGGCGCACATCGGACGCGCTGAAGGCGTGCTCGCGATTCATATCGAGCAGGCAGATCAACCCACGCGCCTGGGTGCCGGCAATGAGCGGCACCATAACCAGCGATTTCTCCATGTCTGTGCCGGTTTCGACGTGACTGCCGTATTTTTCGACCTCCTTCTCCATGTTTTCGTTGATGACCACCGGCTCACGCGTGCGAAGCACATGCGGGCCGAATCCCCGCTCGGGCAGTGGCTGGGTCGGCAAAGCGATCCG
>JBDTTY010000207.1:0-5501 GCA_040007975.1 Betaproteobacteria bacterium
CGGCTCAGGAGAGATGTCGACCAGACTGAGTTCCATGGGAGCAGGCGCCGTAGTTATCTACGCGGACTCCTATGCAAGCTTCGTACCAGCGCCTGGCAGCGACGGCGCCAACCGCTGTTTCTACTCGTGCGGGCACGGCGGAATGCTCTGGCCGACGGGGTAAGATGTGCCCAATTTGGCCCGCGTCGTTTCCCCGGGGCGGCACCGAAATCACGGTTTCACCCCGTTTTTTGACCATTCCCGAGGCATTTGATGATCAAGTTCTACTACAACACCGCGCCCAATCCCACCAAAGTGGCCCTGTGCCTCGAAGAAATGGGGCTGCCGTACGAGGCAATGCCTGTGGACACCCGGAAGGGGGAACAGCACACGCCGGCCTATCTCGCCATCAACCCCAATGCCAAGGTGCCGGCCATCATCGACGGCGACGCCACGGTGTTCGACAGCTCGGCCATCCTGCTGTATCTGGCCGACAAGACCGGGCAGTTTCTTCCCGAGAACACGCCGGCCGCACGCGGTCGCCTGTACTCGTGGATGCTGTTTATCGGGTCCGGTATCGGTCCCTATTCCGGTCAGGCCGTGCACTTCAACCATTACGCGCCGGAAAAGCTCCCTTACGCCATCAATCGCTACGCTTTCGAAGCCAAGCGGCATTACGCCATCGTCGATGCGCAATTGGGCAAGCATCGCTACATGCTGGGTGACAGCTACACGATTGCCGACATGAACGTCTGGGGCTGGGCGCGCATCGCATCGTTTGTGATGGGCGAAGAAACGTGGTCGCAGTTTCACAATGTCAAGCGACTGGTCGAGGAAATCAATGCCCGGCCCGCCGCTGTCCGCGTGCAGGCCTTGAAGGACAAGCACAAATTCAAGACTGAAATGGACGCCGAGGCCCAACGCGCATTTTTTCCGAGTAACGCACCCAGCATCGCGTAGCGCGGCGCCCCGTAGGCGTGGCCTCCGCCTCGCCCACAATTGGAGTCTGACCCTAATTGTTACGGGCCGATGTCGACGATGTTGTCGCTCGTATCGCGATCAATCAGCTTGTTCAGAGGATCGATGCCTGCGCGTTTGGGCTCGCCATCGACGGTGACGACAAACGTGTTTTCGCCGGACTTCACGCGACGCTTTTCCAGGAACAGCCAATCGCCCTTGGCATCCTGCACCCCGATGTCCATCGGCGCATCCAGCGGTGCTTCCCTTTCATTGCCGGCACCGTCTGCATGGATCTTCTTGGCGGATACGACCAACGTCACCTCATACTTGCCATCGGGGAGCTTCTTCGGGGTCGCGCGCACGGCACGGTCATCAAACAGCGTGATGTTCTCGATGAAGTCCGCGAGCAATTCCTGATGCTCGGCCGGCGTTACGCGCTTCAACTCCACCAGAAGATCGCGCGACGTCGGGTACGGCGGCCCCTTGAAGCGCCAGCGTTTGACGAAGGCCGACAACGCATCGTTGAGTGCGGCCTCGCCGATGACGTCCTGCAGTGCATACAGCACCAGCGCCCCCTTCTGATAGTGCACGTACGCGGCACCGTCGGCGCGCAGCAGCGTGGGCTCCCCTTTCTGCTCCATGCCGCGACCCAGCAGATAGCGATCGAGTTCGTACTTAAGGAAGCGGCGCATCTTGGCGTCGCCATACTTGTGCTTCATCACCATCAGCGCCGAATACTCGGACAGACTTTCGGTGACGAACTCGCCGCCCTGTACATTGGCGGGCACTTCCTGATGCGCCCACCACTGGTGCGCAACTTCGTGCGCCGTGACAAAGTACGGATAGTCGAGATCCTTGGGATCCGTGTCGTCGACCTTGGCGGTGAAGCCGATCGCCTCATTGAACGGCACCGTATTGGGAAACGACTCGGCGAAGCCGCCGCCGCGCGAGAAGCGCGGAAACTCGACGATGCGCACGATCTTGTGCTGATACGGCCCGAAGTTCTTCGTGAAGTACGCCAGCGAATCCTTGACGCCCGCGATCATCCGGTCGATGTTGTATTCGTGGCCCGGGTGATAGTCGATTTCGATTGCCACATCACCGTCGGGGCCCTGCCAGACGTCGCGTTTGATCGCATAGCGCGCCGAAACAAACGGATAGACGGCCGACATCGGCGAATCCATCTTGTACTTGATGCAGCGGCGCCCGCCTTCGGTACGATCACTTTCGACATAGCCCGACGTCAGCGGCAACTGATCGGCGCTGGTGCAAACTTCGGCGCGGTAGTCGATGAAGTCGGCGTCGCGCGTCAACGCACTTTGCTGTTGATAGTACTTGTCGTCGAGATCGTGCATCCGCGGCTTGTCGGGCAAACCGTATTTTTTGCGCTCACTGTCCGACGCGATTTCCGCACTTTCATCGTAGCCGAAGCTTGGAATCAACGAGGTATCCGGCGTCACGCCGGGATTGAGAAACGTTCCGTTGCCGAGCACCGTCGGATCGGCGCCGTCATTGCGAAATCCTCGTGCCCCGTATTCGATGTCGAAGTTGAAATTCATGGTCGATCCCGGTGCCATCGGTGTGGTCAACACGATATGGTGCCAACGCATCGTCGTGTCCGACTCGGCAAGCGTGTGCGGCACGGCAGGCTCGGCCTTGGTAGCCCGGGCCTGGCGCGGATAGTGCACGTAGAGATCGCTGATCGGTTGCGCGGATTTGTTGACGAGCGCCAGCGTCCCGGACAGGCGCGCACGCTGTTCATCGGGGAAGATGTCGGCGCGGACGTTGACTGCCGTGACCTTGGGTTGGGGCGCCAACGCCAGCGACTTATACCGGCGTTCGTAGTTGGCCTGCATCACCTTCGACGCATCGCGTGAGTAGTACGTGTTGAGCACATGCGTGTTGTAGAAGATGAAGCCACCCGAGCCGACCAACGTGAGGACGCCAGCGGCCGTGACACCCCATGCCGTGGGCGTCATCCGCGTCGCCGCGATGCGCCAGCGACCATGCCAGCCACCGTCGCGCCCGCGCACCCACAGCGAATAGGCCAGCACCATCAGCATGACTGCGAAGGCGCCCCAATACACGCGGAACCACGTGACTGCGGTGAGAAAATGGCCGTACCCGTTGAGGTCGGAGTAGACGATGTCCGGTCGCGCAGCGTAGCGGTACAGGCGATCCTCGAAGCCGAAATCGGGCAGACGCGAGGTCACGATGAACAACAGCACCACGGCAAAGTGACCGAGATACTTGTTGTTGACAAGCGTGTGCACCGTCAACGCCAACACGGCAATCAGTGCGTACGCCGAAAACTGGAGCACAAACAACTCAAACAAGTAGTGGCCCATGTCAATGCGCGTGAAGCCCTGGGCCAACTGCACACCTATGCTACATACCAGCACGACGATCAGGAGTGCAAGTTGCAGGCACAACAGCGCTAGAAACTTCGACAAAAAGCCCAGCCACGTTGGCGCGGGTGTACTGTCGGTGATGTCGTCCATCCGGACATCACGTTCGCGCCACACCAGCTCGCCGGCGTAGATGGCGGTGACGATCAGGATGAAGAGACTGAACAATCCGGACACCACGTCGAGCATCCGATAGGTCAACGGATAGGTGCTGGTGCCATAGGACGAACTGCCTGACATCGAGTTGCCGACCACCAGCAAAACGCCACCCAGCACGATGATCAGAAAGCGCGGGCTACGCAGAATTTCGACCACATAGAGCCTGGTCAGGCCCGGCAACATGCGCAGGAAGGCGCCGGTGCTGCGATCCAGCGGCGAACTCGGAATGGCAATGGGCGCGGCAGTCAGCGATGCGGGCGCTGTCGCATCATCGACCGCCCGACGCTTGCGCTTGCTGCCCGCCGTGACCGCCTGCATCTGAAAAGCACGATAGCCGGCCATGATCACGATGAGTCCAAAGCCGACCCACAGCGCGCGGTTCCACAGCAACGCACCATCCAGCGGGATCAATTCGGTGTTCTTCTGCGCGACGGACCAATACCGCGCCAATAGATCGAGCGCCGTTGCGCCGGACGGATCGACCATCGCCGCCAGCAGCTTGTTGTCCATGTCGCCCAGCAACTCGATGGCAAACAAGTAGCCGACCAGCGCGATGACGCCTGCCACAAACACCGGCGCCATCTGCCGCGTGAGCGCGGCCAACACAAAAAAGCACCCACCCATCCACACCATGTTGGGCAGCAACAGAAATAGATAGGGCCGCAGGAAACTCTCGATGGGCGGCGCGGCGACGATGCGCGTCGGCGAGACCCCGGGCCAATGCGTGCCGACGACGATGCCGAGCGCGATGCTGGAAAATATCAACGCCAGCGTCATCCATGCACCGATCAGGCGGCCGAAGAAATAGTCGTGCTTGGCGATCGGGGCCGAGAAGAAGAAATGGTAGGTGCCGTATTCGTAGTCCTGCTGCACGGCGCGACCCGCCACCGAGCCCACTACCATGATGCCCATGAAGCCCAGCACGGTGATGCCGAGGCCCAGTGCGTAGGTTCCGTTGATCAAAATCTTGTCGCCGCCGAAGCTGACCGAAGCGCTGGCGAATGCACCGCCTGCCGCCGCCATCCACAGAGCCGCCATCGCACCGAACAGACCGAAGTAAACGTACGTCGCCACCATCCGCAGACGGCGCGTGAAATCAAACCATGCAATCGCGAACATCGTCATGGGTCAGGCCGCTTGCTGGAGCGGCGTGCCGAAATAGCCCGCAATCGTGCAGAAGTACACGTCTTCGAGATCGGCCTCGACCAACTCGAAACCGGCGCCGGGTGACGCATCGCCATAGGCACGCACAACAGTACGGCCACCTTGCAATCGCGTGGACACCACCTGCACCTGCGACTTGAGCGTGGCCGCCTCGTCCTTGGTGACGACCTTGCGCCAGATACGCTGCTGGATACCCGCCACCAGCGCACCGGGTTCGCCGGTCAACAAGAGCGTGCCGCCATTGATCACCGCCAGATTGGCGCATAGATCAGCCACATCGCTGACGATGTGCGTCGACAGGATGACGACTACATCGGCAGCAATATCAGCCAGCAAGTTGTGAAAGCGCACGCGCTCCTCGGGATCGAGACCCGCAGTGGGTTCATCGACGATCACGAGCTTGGGGTTGCCCAGCATCGCCTGCGCAATCCCGAATCGCTGCCGCATACCACCCGAAAAGCCACCCAGCTTTTGCTTGCGCACCGAATACAGATTCACCCGCTGCAACAGTGCGTCGACGGTCGCGCGGCGCGACTTGCCTTCCACGAGCCCTTTCAAGCGCGCAAGATGATCGAGCAGGTCGAGCGCGGATACCTTGGGATAAACGCCGAAGTCCTGCGGTAGATATCCCAGCATCGCGCGCACCTTGTCCGGCTGGCGCAGGATGTCGATATCGCCCAGCGTCGCCGTGCCCGAGTCCGCGCTTTGCAACGTGGCCAGCGTGCGCATCAGCGTGGATTTGCCCGCCCCGTTGGGACCAAGCAGGCCAAACATGCCGGCGGGCACGGAAAGGGACACCCTGTTGAGAGCCTGGACGCCATTGGCGTAGCG
>JBDTTY010000208.1:0-5476 GCA_040007975.1 Betaproteobacteria bacterium
CTCGCCGATCGCCGCAATCGACGGCGGATCTGGCTGGCCCTCGCATCGGTTCTGCTGGTCGGGGCACTGGCGGCCACCAAGGGACTGGTCGGTTATTACCTGGTCGGCAATCGCGCGGCGACGATTGAAGTCACGCTGGGTATCGCGTCGATTCTGGCGATCGGCCTCGCCTTCGGCCAACGCCGCATCGAGCGCGCGCTTGACGCCCGCTTCAACCGCAATACGCATGCGCACCGAACCGCGTTGGCGGCGCTGGCCGACGAGATCGCCGTCTGCGACGATCATCGCGAGCTCGAACGCGCCGTGGTCAATCGCTTCGACGCACTTTTCGGCACGCGCGGCAGTGCCCTCTATCGTCGCGACGAACAAGGCGATTTTGTGTGCGTCGCTGCCAACGACACCCGCTATCCCGCCCACGTAGCCGCCAATGATGATGTGGTGACGCGCCTGCTGGCCTCACATGCGCCAGTCGCGGCCGCCGAACTTCCCACGTCGCTGAACGCCCCGATGGTGTGGCCACTGCGTATGCGCGGCCAGCTTTGCGGCTTCCTCGCGGCGGGAGAACACGTCTATATCGAAAGCTTCGATCTCGAGGAAATCGACGGCGTCACCGAACTTGCCACTGCCACCGCCGTCACGCTGGCGATGCTCGACCCGGCCCGTCCTGCTTCGGCGCCCCCCCCGCACCCGTCGCTGCCACTCCAACTCTCAACGTTTCTTGGTCGCGACGACGCCGTTGTCGACATCAAGACGATATTGCGCACCACGCGTCTTTTGACCGTCACCGGGCCGGTCGGCATCGGCAAAAGCAGGCTCGCGCTTGTGGTCGCTGGAGCCGTCGCCGACGACTTTCATGGCGGCGTCCATTGGATCGACCTCGGTGCGTGCGCACGGGCCGATGACATAGCGCCGACGATCGCCCGCGGCGTCGGACTTGACGGCAACGGTGTTGCCGATCTGCCCGTTGCGTTGCGTGCACATCTTGGCGGCAACGCGACGCTGCTGATCATGGATGGATGCGAATCCGTTCACGATACATGCGCCGACGTCACCGGCGCATTGCTGGCCGGCGCCCCAGCGCTGGTGATCATCGCCACCAGCCAGCAAGCGCTGGGACTGCCCGGCGAACGGGAGTATCCGCTGGCCCCTCTCGCCACCGGAGCCGTCGGACTGGCCGACGCCGATGCAGTCCAACTCTTTGTCGATCGTGCCCGTGCGGTGCAACCGACGTTTGCCCCCGATCCGCAAACGCGTGGCGTGATTGCCGAAATATGTGCCGTACTGGATGGCATGCCGCTGGCCATTGAAATCGCCGCGGCTCGCATGAAGTATTTCGACGCCGCCACCATTCGTGCGGGTCTCGAGACGTATGCCGATGCGCTGCCACGCGACGTCGCCATTGCGCCGCACACACGGTCGCTGCAGGCGTCACTGGCCGCGAGTTTCGCTCACCTCACGGCGGATGAACGAATGGCGGCACACCGGCTGGCTCAACTCGACCCCACATTTTCTTTGGCGACCGCGACGCGCGCGGCCTTCAACGGGGACACGGCGTGGGCGCAGGCGACGATTATCGAGCTGATCGACAAGTCATGGCTTTGCCGTATCGAGGATAGATCATCTCCGCTCGGCCCCGGTTTCCGGATGTTGGCGCCATTGCGCCGCTATGCGCTGGCGAGCGCGTCTCGCGCGACCGCACATGCTTCTGGCATACTCGACGCCGCAGGCGCCCCGCCACCGGGCGAGCAAGCGAGCGGCTAGGGACTTTCATCATCGAAACGCAGGCACCAGCGGAGCGGTTGGGTCGATACCAGATTCGCGAAATCATCGGCGAAGGCGCGATGGCGTGCGTCTACCGCGCCTACGACCCGGACATCAACCGTACGCTGGCCATCAAGCTCCTGAAAGCCCAGCTGCGCCTTGATAGCGAATACCACACCCGCTTTCTGCGCGAGGCCAAGGGTGCTGGCGTGCTGTCGCATCCCAATATCGTCACCGTGTTCGACGTCGGCGAGGACCAGGGACATCCGTACATTGCGATGGAGTTGGTCGAGGGTCAGACGCTATCGGAAGAAATCAAGAGCAAAAAGGAACTGGCGACCAAGGATATCGTCGAGATCGGGATCCAGCTCGCAAGGGCGCTTGACTACGCGCACAAGAAGGGCATCGTCCATCGCGATGTGAAGCCCGGCAACATCATGCTGGTGCACGACTCCAACATGATCAAGGTCGCCGACTTCGGCATCTGCCGGATCGATGGCAATGAAGCCAACGACGCCACGCAGCAAACCCAACTCGGCAATGTTCTCGGCACGCCGCACTACATGTCGCCAGAGCAGGTGCTGGGGGAAAAGGTCGACTCGCGCTCGGATCTTTTTTCCGCTGGCGTGGTTTTATATCAGTTGATGACGGGGCATCTGCCCTTCGCGGGCGACACACTGATCAGCGTCGCTTATAAAATCACCAAAACCGATCCCCCTCCGCTCGACAAACTGCGGCCGGACCTGCCGCTCAGTCTGCGACGGGTGATCGAACGCGCGCTGAAAAAGCAACCCGAAAAACGCTTTCAGACCGGCGAGGAATTTGCGCAGGCACTGGTGGGCGTTGCCCGCGAATTGGCCGACGACGGGCAGAAGCAAGGCAAGAGCCGCGGCCTGCCGTTGCCCGTGCGCTGGGCGTTGTCGATGGCCGCGCTGGTGGCCATCACGATGACGCTGACCGCCGGTGTGCTCTACAACCGGCAGTACGCCGCGATGCTGGATCAGGTGAAGGATTATGGTGGGTCGCTGGCCAAGTTCATGGCGACGCAAAATGCGGTGCCACTGTTGTCTGACGATGCCGCGGCGATGGATGTGTTCGTGCAGGAGACGGCGGGTCGGCAGGATTTCAGTCACATCACGGTGATCGATCATCAGGGCGTGGTGCGCGCGAGCAACGTTGCCGCGCAGGTTAACGCCAAATATGTGGCACCGCTCGGTGTCGCGACGACGTCCAAAGATGCGGGCGTCAAGGTCGACAGCTTCCGCACCAGTGATGGGCGCGAGGTCCTCGACTTCAGCGCGCCGGTGTTGTTTCAGGGCAAGGAAATTGGACGCGTGCAGCTGGGGATTTTTGCGGCACCGCTCACCGCGGTGGCCAACCTGATGCTGATCATGCTTGCGATCCTGACGCTGGTGACCGTGGCAGCGGTGGCGGCCGGCACCTACTTTCTTGCCCAGCGCCTGTCGGCGCCGGTGCGCGTGTTGCGTAATTCGCTCGACGAGCTTGCCAACGGCCGCTATGACTACCGGATTGCCGACACCCGCAAGGACGAGTTCGGCGAACTCTTCGCGCAATTCGATCGTACGGCAGAAGCGCTGGAAAAGCGGCATGAACCACCCAAGCCCGCAGCTTCGGGGCCTCCTCCCGCCGGCTGACGCAATGCGATCGGTACGAATTTCGGGCGCGCTTGTCTTGTTGGCCGTGCTACTCGTGAGCTGCGCGACGCCGACACCGTCGACATCGCCGCCGTACGAGCCCCCGGCACGCGTCGCGACCCGCGTCGAGGCACCCACGTCGAACGATCCGGTGGTCGCACGTGATGGTGACTTTGCCGTCGTGGTCGTTCGTCCGGGCGAAACCTACGCGGGCCTGGCACAACGCTTTCTGGATGATCCGGGCAAGGGCTGGTGGCTATCCAAGTTCAACCAGGACGAACCGCTGCAACCCGGTGCACTCGTCACGGTGCCCTTGCATTTGCGCAACGTGGCGGGCGTGTATTCCAACGGCTATCAAACGGTCAGCGTACTTTGCTATCACCGCTTTGGCGCGAAGGGCAGTCGACTTAATGTCACTGCCGCCGCCTTTGAAGCGCAGATGGATTTTCTGGCGCGCAACGGCTATCACGTGGTGTCGTTGAACCAGCTGGCAGGCTTCCTTGAAGGACGCGAACCGTTGCCGCCCAAGACTGTGGTCATCACGATCGATGACGGCTACAAGTCGACGTTTGAAGTCGCGTGGCCGATCCTGCGCAAATTCGGCTTCCCCGCGACGGTCTATCTGTACACCGACTTCGTCGGTGCAGGCGACGCATTGTCGTGGGCACAGATGAAGGACATGTCGGCCAGCGGACTGATCGAAATCCAGCCGCATTCGAAAACCCACGCCAATCTCACGCTCCGACTGCCCGGCGAAACGGAAGCGCGATATCGCGATCGCATCCGCCGCGAGGTCGAGGCGCCGATTTCGACACTGCGCGACCGGGTGGCCACGACCAGCTTCAGCTATGCGTACCCGTATGGTGACGTCAACGACTATGTGACCGAGTTGCTGGCCAAGCAGAAAGTCGGCTACGGCGTGACCGTGACGTCAGGCGGCAATGCGTTTTACGCATATCCGTTCATGCTCCGGCGCACCATGATTTTCGGCAACGAAGATATTGACGCGTTCAAGGCCAAGCTCACCACGTTCGTGCGTATGGGCTCGCGGTGACTCGATTCCCCATGCATGCGCGATCGCTGTGGCCCGTTGCGGCAATCATCACCATCATCATTGCTGCCGGGTGTACGCCACCGCCGGCAATTCGTATCCCGGAACCCGAGCCTGAACCCGGTGTGCCACGACGATTCACCGAAGAAGCGGAGCGTCAGGCAGTCGCCAAGCATCGCAAGCTCGCGCAGGAAGCTAACCGCATCGGCGACTACGCAACGGCGGTGACGCAATGGCAGATTCTGACACTGCTGGCGCCGAATGACCCTGCCAACAAGTCCGCACTCGCCAGTGCGCGCGCCAGCGTGACCAATGGTGTGCGTGACCAATTGGCGGCCGCCAATGCCGCGCTGGCCGCCAACGATCACGAACGTGCGGCACAGGCGGCGCTGCGCGCGATGGCGCTCGACCCCGAAAACACCGATGCCGCGCGCATATTGCGTGAGATCGACCGGCGACGAATGGCGCGTCTACAGGCCGACCGCGCCGCAAAGGCTCGCATCGACGATGCGATGGCCATTCGCAATGCCTTGCAGAATCAGGCGAATGCCAGCGAATCGAGCCAGCCCTTTGAAATCGATCAGGCCATGGAATTGTTCCGCGCCGGAGATACCGCAGCCGGCTTGCGCGAGCTGCGCGCCTATGTCGATGCGCATCCCGGCAACAGCAGTGCGCGACAGCGCGCAGGCCGGGTGGTGGCGGACCGCGCCCGCGAGCTCGAGGACAAGGGCGCACGGGTCGAAGCGCTGTATCTCTACGATCAGGCCACCGCGTTGTACGGCGACAAGGCGCCATGGTTGATGCGCGCCGCCGCGCTGCGAAAGACGGTAGGCGCCGCCGCAGCGAAGGCCAAACCTTGATCAACGAGGCACGGACACGAGGACGAGGCCCGTAGACGAGGCTTCAGCCTTGTAAATTGCCGCGCGAGGCTGAAGCCTCGCCTACCTTGATCCGGTGCCGCGCGAGGCTGAAGCCTCGCCTACCTTGATCCAGTGCCGCGCGAGGCTGA
>JBDTTY010000209.1:0-5471 GCA_040007975.1 Betaproteobacteria bacterium
GAGCCAGATGGGGCCACGCCAACGCGTTGCACGCCAACAGCAACCACCACCAGCCGCTGCCCTGCAACCACAACACCGGGGCCACGCAAAGCGCACCAAGCCCCAGGCCAACAACGCGCAGTCGAAATACGCGTCCCACAAATGCAAGTTCATGGGTACGGCTCGCCCCGGCGGGGTGGGCCGCGCTGGCGCGAAACGGCGCGGCAATGTGCGGCTTGAAGGGCGTGGTCACGGGGATGCGATCGGCAATTTACGGCACCCTTTGCCTGCGCACGACAGGTGTCGCTCGTCGCATCAGCGAAGTAGTCTCAATGCAACACCCTGCTGCAAGGACCTTGCCAACGCGACCAGCGGCAACCACCGGGGTCAGACACCCGCCAACAATCGAGTTCAGACACCCGTTGATTGCGTTAGAGGTCGCACTGAGGTCGAAAACGTGGCCATATCCGTGGCCCCATACGTGTCCCCATACGTGACCCCATGCGGACCTCATGCGTGACCGTAGGCGCGGATTCAGCCTCGCATTGCGACCAACGAGGCGGAAGCCTCGTCTACAGGACCCGCCCCCAGTGGTCGCCCACGGTAATGCCGTACGCTACAGCAGCGAATCCGTGAGGCGCGCCAGATTTTCCAGCGCGCGGCGCGTCACCGGCAACGCGCGACGCTCTTCCGGCGTCACGAGGTTGGTGTTGGCAAGGTAGCCCTCCTGCACGACCCGCAATGCTGCGACGACAGTGCGATCGTAGATCAGCACGCTGACCTCGGCATTGAGCGCAAACGAACGGATGTCGAGGTTCGACGACCCAATGAGCGCGACATCGTCGTCGACACTCATGTGCTTCGCATGCAGGAAACTACCGGTGTGGCGATGAATGTTGACGCCCGCCTTCAACATCGTGTCGTAGTAGGACTGCTGCGCGTATTGCACCAGCGGCTTGTTCGACGCCTGATCGACGATGAGATCCACGGCGACACCTCGCCGCGCGGTGCTGCACATCGCCATCAGAAACGAATCGCTCGGAATCACGTACGGAGACGTCAACACCACGCGCGTGCGAGCACCATACATCAGCGCGATCATCACCGCTTCGGCGGTACCTTCGTTGTAGCCGGGACCACTGGGCACCACTTGCGCGAGACCCGAGGGTTCGACCGTTGGCGGTTGCGGATCGAGACTGTCGGACTCGGGCGGCAGGTCGCCCGTCTCCAGAAATCGGTCACCCAGCAATACCGCATGCAGGTGACGCACGATGGGACCGGTGGCACGCACCAGCATTTCCTCGTTGATCATGCCTTTGTTGGCATGCGGGCTCACGATGTTTTGCGACCCGAAAAACGCGCAGCCGTCGTCGACCACGACAATCTTGCGGTGATTGCGCAAATCAAAGCGCGCGGCATTGGGGCCCCACAGCCGCAGGGGCATCACGGCGATCACCTCCGCACCCGCAGCGCGCAAGCCGGGTCCGAGTCCCTTCAATCCCGCGCGTGAACCGATCGCATCCATCAAGACGCGCACGGCCACGCCGCGTCGGGCGGCGCGCGTCAATGCCTCCGCCATTCGGCGCCCGACGTCATCGTTCTCGAAGATGTAAAACAGCATGTGCACATATCGCCGTGCACCATCCACGTCGGCGATGATGCGATCGATGGCCGCGTCGTATTTCGGCAACAGTTCGAATCGATTGCCGCCGGTCACCGGAAATTCCGACAGCTGATCCGCCAAGCGCATTGCCGGGAGCAACTCGGGCGTGACGGCAGGCGCCACGCCGGCAGCAGCATGCGCGGGTCGCGGTGCGATGCGGCGGATCAGTTCGTAGATGTCCCGCTGCAACTGGAAGCGTCGCCGCGGCATGTAGGCGCGCCCGATCAGCAGGTACAGCACCACGCCGAGCCACGGCAGAAAAAAGATCAGCAGCAACCAGGCGCGCGCGGCATTGGGGGGACGACGCTGAGGCACATAGAACAGCGCACCAATGCGTACCGCCCATTCGCTCGCGATATACAAGGTGCCCCAGTCAAGCGAGCGCAGGGAAATGTCGAACATTGGCCGTGGCAGGAAATCGTGTCGCGCGATGGTACCGCGTTCGCAAGATTCCGTAGTCGAGGCTTAAGCCTCGTGCGACCTGACCCGCGAGGCCCAAACCCCGGCTACGGCGGGTGGGGCTACAATCGTGGCCATTGCGACCCCGCGAATTGACCACGAATGTCCACACCCACACCTCCGTTCGAGATCGTCCACAACTTGGATCAGCATCGCTTCGAAACCACCGTCGACGGCGCCCACGCCGAGGCCGCGTATCGGCGTCTTGGCAGCACGCTGCATCTCGTCCACACCGAAGTGGCACCATCACTCGAAGGGCGCGGCATCGCCTCTGCATTGGTCGAGGCGATGCTTGACTACGCGAGCACCAACGGCTTCAAGGTGATCCCGCAATGCTCGTATGTGCGCGCATGGATGCAACGGCATCCGGAGTCGCAGGCGCTACTGGCACCCGGCACCCGAATCTAGCTTGCGCCTAGGCGGAACCGTCACGCGACCTAGGGTGCCAACGCACCCAGATAGTTGCGCGCACCCGGATCGGCGGCCAGCGCGTCGAACGAGGACTCGAGTGGCCGCGAGCGTTCCCCACTACGTTGAACCACAGGTTGGGCCGCACGTATAGTTGCAGCAGGCGGAAAGAGTACGCGTCCACGCCATAGAAATGCGCCGTGACCGAACGAGCCCCGCCTGGAATTGCCGTACAGCAAGTTGTGACCCATCGCGTCGATCGTGTCGAACGCAATCTCCACGGCAAAGTATTGATACACAGCGATGCGCGCCATCCAGAGCGGCGGCGTACTTATGTCGCGGCGAGCACGAGCAGCGGCCACGGTAGCGCCGCGATCGCTTGCACGCGGGCGAATGCCATCGGCGTAGCAATGGGCAGTCTCGCCAGGTGATCGGTCGCAGTGCTCATGGAAAAAAAAGCATTCTCGGTCACGGTGGAATGACCGCTGATGGCGGTAGACGAGCGCACCCCCGAAATGTTCCAATTCGCTCCAAGATGGAATAAACATTCCAAATTGCGAAGCCCCGTGCCCCGGAGTCAAAGGAGCCGCCGATGCCGGCCAGTACCCGTTACGACGATTTAGCGCAAACGATCACGGAAAGTTACCCGCAACTGCCCAATCGGTTGCAGGGCATCGCCCGCTTCGCGCTCGGCAATCCTGATGCGATGGCGTTGTCGACGGTGGCGGAGATCGCCCGCGAAGCCGCAGTGCCGCCGTCGGCCGTGATTCGTTTTGCCAATGCGCTGGGGTATCCCGGCTTCACCGACCTGCAGCGGATTTATCGCGAGCGACTGGTTGCGCGTTCGGCCACCTATCGCGAACGTATCGAGCAATTGCGCCGCACCGGCGGCGACAAAGGCCACGTGCTCCCGCAATTGATCGAGAGCTCCATCCACGAACTCGAACGTCTGCGCGATCACTTCGACTCGCGCCGTCTCGACGTTGCCACCGCCCACATTCTCGCTGCAAAAAACGTATATCTGCTGGCCCAGCGGCGGGCCTTTCCGGTGGCGGGCTACCTGGCCTATGGTCTCGCTCAACTCGAGATCCGGGCGTTTCTGCTCGATTCCGTCGGCGGCATGTTGCGGCAACAAATGTCGCTGGTGGGCAGTGGCGACGTACTGGTCGCCGCCAGCTTTCGAAATTACACAGCCGAGGTCGTCGACATGGCCACATTGGCGCGCGAGCGAGACGCAACGGTGATCGCAATCTCTGATCATGCTGTGTCTCCACTAGCACTTGTGGCCCATGTGACGATCGAGATCGGCGATGACCCCACCGTGCAATTTCGATCGCTCGTGGCGCCCTTGTGCGCTGCGCAGGCACTGGTGATGGCCGTGGGCTATGCGCTCACTGAACGCAATGGTCGCACCGTTCCCGCAAGGAAACCCCGACGGCGCACCTGAAACGCGGTCGGGACGAAATGAATATTCCAAGTCAGTGCGATGCGGAAATATTGAATCGTCGTCGGCACCCTCCCCGTAGAGTGCTTTGAAAATACCGCTGACGATCGGGCTGACGATGGAAGTCGACGACGGCGTCACTGCCACGCAATAGGAGTATGGAGGGTCAGGCGCGACGCTTGCCGAGCGATCGTGCCAATGTCCATCGTGGGCGCTGGCTCGTGCCGGGTCGGTGAGTGGCGTGTCTGACCCCACACTTTGACCAGTGGCGTGTCTGACCCCACACTTTGACCCGGCCTCGCGGCACCGTTCGCACGAGGCTGAAGCCTCGTCTACACCTCGACTACGCGAATTGCAGTGGCAACAACGCGACGCTCAGTGCAATCGCTCGCGTGACTTGCGCGCCGAATCGGACAGCGTGCGACGCGAACCACTGCCGCGCGTCTGCGCAGTGCGCAAGCCCTGCCAGAACCGATAGATCAGCACCGACGCAACCGCCAATTCCTCGACCAGACTGGCGCGCTTTTCCTTGTCGTCGATCCATTCGGCAAATTCCGGGTCCTGATCGCCGAACGCCAGCGCCTCAATCGGGAACACCCAATCGCGCGCATCCTCGGCGTCATACAGCGGCTGCCACGCTTCGTCGCGTAGTTTCACACCGGCCATGTAGCCTTCGCACCACGCCGTGCCTTCCGGCGGCTGCTTGTCGTCCGACTTTTTTTCTTCAGGCAAATACAACAGTGGCTTGAAGCGCGTGGGCGACTCGGCCAGCGTACGCTGGATACCGACCATATGCCGCAGGATCAACGCCATGATCGTTTGCGCCTGCTCACTGTTGCCGTACGCGGGCGTGGCACTGAGGCCACCATCGCTCCAGACCTGCGGCAGCCATTCAGAAGGCTGAATCTGCTCGGGGCCACTGACGATGGACGCCAGAAAGCCGTCGAGCATTTCGAGGTCCATGCAATCTTCGGGCACCGAATCGGACGCGAGAAAATTCTCGAGTTCGTCGAGTTCGGCATCCGACAGGGGTTCGTCGAGGGGACGCGTTTCGTTCATCATGACAGTGCAAACAAAGTGGAACCGCGCATCATGCGGGTTTTCGTGCAATGGCGCAACCGCAAGGCAATCACCGCAGCTGGTGTGCGAGATGCAGCGCGGCGGCCAGCAACAGCACCGCGCCGGCCTGGTGCGCCGCCGCCAACGTCAACGGCACCACATGAATCAGCGTCAGGATGCCCAGCGCGATCAGCGTCGCGAGCATGCCCATCAGCAACCACGCGGCAACCCGCACGCGTGCCGGCATGGCCACGGCGCGCACCACTTTCCATACCACCACAGGTACGGCCGCAGCCAGTATCCAAGCCAGTACGCGATGGTCGAATTGCACAGTCGCCATGTTGTAGAAGAAATTGCGCCACCACGGCTCGATCATCATGATCTCCGGCGGGATCACGTGCCCATTCATCAGCGGAAACGTGTTGTAGGCAAAGCCGGCGCGAATGCCTGCCACAAAAC
>JBDTTY010000210.1:0-5466 GCA_040007975.1 Betaproteobacteria bacterium
AACCGCCGCACTCGTCGCGCAGGGGACCCCTGCGTTGAAGGCGCGCGCGGGGCTTTATCACTTCAGCGCCACGGGGGTGACGACGTGGTTCGGTTTTGCCAAGGCCATCGTGGGCGATGTGACCAACCCGGTCGTCACCGGGATTGCCACCGCCGATTTCCCGACGCCGGCGCGTCGGCCTGCGTATGGCGTCCTCGACACATCGCTCTTCACCGCCACATTCGGCTTTGCGCAGCCCTCGTGGGAGGACAGTCTTGCCGCCTGTCTGGCCGACGGTCGGCGAGCCTGATGTTCCATTAGCATGAAACTTGACGGGGTGCCGATACTCCAACGTCGGTCATTCCTGATGGCCTGACCGTGGCGTCGCGCCCATCGCGCACAACCTGATTGCCGGAGCTCTCTTGACCATGACCATTCTCACGCGTGCCGCACGGGCGATCTGGTGGTTGGCCGCCCTGTCGGCCCCGGCGGCAACATTCGCAGCCTCCATCACATCCGTTCCGCCGGCCGAAAACGGGGTGCGCGCCCCGGCACGAGCCGCGGCCATCACCATGGCGGTGATACCCGATGTTCCGGCCACGCGTGTTGACCTGTCGCCGGTCACTGGCGCGGAGGAACGAAAGGTCCTTTCCGCCAACACGGCCACTGGCGGCAAAGGGCGACCCTTTGCAATCGGGTTCGGTCGCGAGGTCGACGACGCCAGGCGATCGATTGCACTTGCGGGCCTCGTCTGGCGCACCGGTGCCGATGGCAAGCGATATGCGCGCATCGATGTGGCGTCCCCCGGTGCCAAGGCCGTGCGCGTGGCGATGCAGTTCGACGCGACAACGACCGGTTTGACGCTCGGCTTTTCGGGCGCCAGCGACACCACCGGCAATGTCGAGGTCAGCGGTGACGGCATCGCGGCGGCTCGAGTCGACGGTGTCTACTGGTCTCCGGTCGTGGACGGCGATGTGATGCGCATCGTGCTGCGCGCCGATGCCACCATGGATCTGGCGCGGACCCAGCTGATCATCCCGCGCGTGTCGCACTTGCTGGTTGCCGGTGCCGACCTTAATCCGATGTCGACCAAGGGTCTCAAAGGGATCGGAAGCTCCGAGAGCTGCAACATTGATGTCGCCTGCGTCACGCCCCAAAGCGCAGCATTCACCAGCATGACCCGTGCCGTGGTCAAGATCAGCTTCGTGCAGGACGATGGTGGCAGCTATTCCTGCACGGCGACACTGCTCAACGACTCGGTGACATCGTTCACGCCTTATCTGTTTACTGCCAATCATTGCATCCTCAGTGCGCGAACTGCACGTACGATCAACTCGTACTGGTTCTTCGACGCGACCGTCTGCGGCGGCTCGACGGCTGGACCCTACATTCGACTGTCCGGCGGCGCGGCATTGCTAGGGCGCAGTCAGGATCGCGACTGGGCGCTCGTGCGCTTGTACGATGCCGCACCGGCCAATGCCTATTTCGCCGCGTGGCGCGCCGAAGCGCTGGCCGCAGGCACCACGGTTTCCACGATTCATCATCCGAGTGGCGATCTCAAGAAATGGTCACGTGGCGCCGCCACGGGAGACTCGTATCTGGATGATCTTGACGCGCTCGGTGTGTTCAGCAGCGTCGTCTGGCAGCAGGGCACGACGGAAGGCGGATCAAGCGGCGCAGCACTGTTGACGTTTTCGTCGACGGGCGGGTACTACGAAGTGCGCGGCGGCCTCTTCAGCGGTTCGGCATCATGTTCCAACCTCAATGGAACAGACGATTTCTCCCAACTTCAGGCAGGGTTGCCGCTGTTGCGCCAGTACCTGACGCCCGACAACGCCAATCCCGGCGGGCAGGTTGCCGCCACCGAGTTCTACAACCAGACGCTCAATCACTACTTCCTGTCAACCAATCCGGTGGAGATTGCCAACCTCGATTCCGGCAAGACCGTGGGGTGGGTGCGTACCGGCCTGCGCTTCCTTGTCTACAACACGCCCGTCGCAGGCACCAACCCGGTGTGCCGTTTCTATCGCGCACCGGCCTATGGCGACTCGCATTTCTATTCTGCCAGTCCGACGGAATGCGCCAACACGGCAGCAGCCCATCCGGTCGACTGGATCTACGAAAGCCCCAATGTCTTCTATGCGGCATTGCCGAGCGCGGCCGGGACATGTGCGGCAGGAATGTCGCCGGTGTACCGCTTCTTCAACGTGAACACGACCAACCACCGATACACCGCTGAGTTGGTCGTGCGCAACGAACTTGCAGCGACTGCGGGCTGGGTCGCCGAAGGTTACGGACCCGGTCCGTATTTTCCGGTGATGTGTGCGCTCACGCCGTAGCGTGCGGCCGATCAGAAGCGATAGGTGACGTCGGCGCCGTCGCCACACGACAGCGTGTGGCCCGCGCCGGCGGTCACGATGGCATTCATGCCGAAGGTAACACCACCAAAACGCTCGTTCATCCGATATTCGCCAAGTGTGCGCAGCGGCTCCATGCCGATCTGCACCGTGGCCTGATCGGTGGTCGTCACCACGCAGCGCACGCAGGGCTTCACCATACGCAACGTCACGGCACCCATCGTGATGGTGTCGAGGTGGTCCTCGTCAAAGGTGGGCAAGCCGGCAAGCACGATGTTGGGTCGAAATCGGTTCATCGGCAGCACGAACTCGCCGCGTGCCACAAGCCGGGCGTTCAGGTCCGCCAGTGAGGCAGCCCCGACCACCAGCAGCGGATAGCCGTCGGCAAATAGTGTCTGCGCACCACTGTCGCCTGCAAATTCGACATTGCACGCTCGTGGCGCGGCGCGATCGAAGCGCACCAGGCGCACGGCCTCGTCGAGCCACGTGGACAACAGCGATGCTGCAGTGTCACCGGCGTCGATGCCGCGGCCATGATGGCGCCAGACGTCAACATCGATCGATGGGCCGACACTCACGTAAGGTATCGATACCGGTCCGGCATCGGGCACGCGGAGCGTGAGCCCGACATCGCCTGCGGTGATCTCGATCAGCGCGAGGCGCGGGAGTTCGCGCTGTGTGATGAAGTGTCCGGCCCTGTCGACGATCATCCATTCGCGATCGCCGGCCCCGTGGGTGGCGAGACCCGTGGCGGTCATCTGCGCTGTCGTCGGCGCGAGGCCGCGACAGCCCTTGACCGGGTACACATGCAGCGACGCGATGTGCGTGCCGCTCATGGACATTGCGCGCGCCACCAGGTGTGGCTGCGCGGCAGCAACTACCGCAAGCCGGCCGTATAGTCAGCCAATGCCTTCATTTGCGCGTCGTCCATGCGCGTTGCGATCGTGCGCATGATCTTGCCATTGAGGTCGACGCCGTCCTTGTCATTGCCGCGCTCACCGGCCTTGAATGCCTTGAGCTGCGCATACGTGTAATCCGCCTGTTGTCCGGCCACGCGCGGAAAGTTGCTGGGAACGCCCACGCCGTTGGGTGAGTGGCACGACGAGCAGGCGGGTAGCGCCGTGGTCGTGTTGCCGGCGCGATAAAGTGTTTGCCCGGCCTTGGCCAACGCGGGATCCTTGGCCGCGAGTGGCTTCGGTTTTTGCTGCGCATAGAAGGTACCGAGCGCCGTCATGTCCTCCGGCGAAAGCGTGGCTACCATACCCTGCATGATCGCGTTGGCGCGCACGCCGGATTTGAAATGCTGCAATTGGCGGGTGATATAGTCCGCTCCCTGTCCGGCCAGGTTGGGATTGATTGACACTGCGCTGTTGCCGTCGGCGCCATGGCAGGCGGCGCAAATCGACTGGGCAATTTCCTTGGCTTTGGCCAGATCCGGTTTCGCGGTGCCTTGCGCGACGACTTGCGGGGCGCACAACGCCAGAGCAACGGTCGTCAGGGCGACGAAGAGCGACTTGTTGCGATTCATTCCAGGTGACTCCTCGATTGCTCTTTGCTGCAGGTATCTGCACACATTTGCAATATTTCCACGGGCGGTTGACGATTCGATTGGCGCCGGCCGCGATTCGATGCCGCCGCAGTGCCAAAGGCCGACATGACCACCAAACGCGCTATTGTAACGGACTCGTCCCGACCGGCGAAAGCCGGAACTGCCCTGGACGACAGTGGTCCGCATCCGCTCCGGGGCGCCGAGTTCGTCATCGGCGCTGCGGCCCCCGCGCAGTTGCCCGTCGAAGGTGCACCCGAAATTGCGTTCGCCGGGCGCTCCAATGCCGGAAAATCAAGCGCCATCAATGCGCTTGCATTGCGTACACGGCTGGCGTTTGCCAGTCGCACGCCGGGACGCACCCAGCAGATCAACCTGTTCCTGTTGCGATCGGGTGCGTTGATTGCCGATCTGCCCGGTTATGGTTACGCCGCCGTTGCCAAGTCCATCAAGCGAGTCTGGCAGGATTTTCTCTGGCACTACACGACAACGCGGTCGACGCTGATCGCGTTGGTGCTGGTCGTCGATTCGCGCCATGCATTGAAAGAGGCGGATCTCGAAATCTTGCGCGGTTTTGTGCCCTCGGGGCGCCCCGTGCTGATCCTCGCGACCAAGGCCGACAAGTTGACGACTACCGAGCAGCGCAAGGCGCTGCGTGAAATCGAAGCCCAGCTCAAGGCCGAATTTCCGACGGTCGCCGGCAACGTCAAAGTGCAGCTCTTCTCCGCGTCGACGCGACAAGGCGTTCCCGAGGCCGAGGTAACGATTGCGCAATGGCTGCCGGATGCCCCGTTAGCTTGACCTTGCGCAACATCCAGAGCCGGGAGGGCGTCGATAATCGAATCATGATGCCTGAGTCGAGATACCCGTAGACGAGGCTTCAGCCTCGCGAGATACGTAGCACGTGGCGCGAGGCTGAAGCCTCGTCTCCAGGATCGGGGCGATGCCAAGGATCGGGGCGATGCGACGCCACCAGGCAAAGAAAGGCCCCGCGGCCAAGGGGAGTGGCGCGGGGCCCTGAAACACCCGTTTCGGCAGGAGCCGAGACAGGCACCCGCTCAGGGAAGTAGCGGGAGACGTTGACCGTCTGTTGAGTAGACTTGAGCGAACCGCGCGAAGTTCCGCAATCTGTCCGTTGCGCATTATTTGTCCAACCGCTGTCGCTGACGAGAGCTCACTGATGCGTCCTGCGCCCGCTGTCCTCGCCAGTTTGCTGCAAAACCTGCGTGCGTTTACGCCGTTTTCCGGCATGCCAGATCGTGACGTGGAGCGTTTGGTCGCGGCGGCCCAACTGCAGTATTTCGCACCCGACGAAACAATACTGAGCCCGGTCGCCGCGCGCCCGCCGTATTGCTGGATCATTACGCGAGGTGCCGTCCAGGGCGAACGCCCCAATGCCGCCGGGGTTGTGGTGCCAGCGTGGGAAATCGCCGAAGGCGAAATGTTTCCGCTCGGCGCACTACTGTCCAATCGCGGTGTCACCAGTGTGTACCGTTCGGTCACTGACACGTTCTGCCTGATGCTGCCGGCAACCGAGTTCGATGCACTTGTCGCCACCTCGACTGTATTTCGCGATTTTTGCAC
>JBDTTY010000211.1:0-5378 GCA_040007975.1 Betaproteobacteria bacterium
CGGGCTCCACGGGGCGACCCAAAGGCACCGTGCACACCCATGCCAATTTGTATCGGACTGCCGAACTCTATGGACAGCCGGTGCTGGGTGTGCAAGAGGACGATGTCGTGTTCTCGGCCGCCAAACTGTTCTTTGCCTATGGTCTTGGCAATGCGCTGACGTTTCCGTTGTCGGTGGGTGCCACGACGATCCTGATGGCGGAACGGCCGACGCCGTCCGCGGTAAGTCGTCGACTGCGCGAACGGCGCCCCACGATTTTTTGCGGTGTGCCCACACTGTACGCAGCATTGCTGGCTGCGCCTGATTTGCCTTTACGCAGCGAGGTGGCGCTGCGCCGCTGCGCGTCGGCGGGCGAAGCGTTGCCGCGCGAGGTCGGCGAAAAAATCGGAGCCCGTTTTGGTTGCGAGGTGCTCGACGGGATCGGGTCAACGGAAATGCTGCATATTTTCCTGTCCAATCGTGCGGGCGCGGTGCGCTACGGCACTACCGGGGTGCCGGTGCCGGGCTATGACGTGGCATTGCGCAGGGAGGACGGCAGTGCGGTTGCCGACGGCGAGATCGGGGAGTTATTTACGCGTGGTCCGAGCGCGGCGCTGATGTATTGGGGCAATCGCGCCAAGAGTCAGGCAACGTTTCAAGGCGAATGGACGAAGACCGGCGACAAGTATGTGCGCGATGGCGACGGCTACTACACCTATGCGGGACGCAGCGACGACATGATGAAGGTGTCCGGCCAGTACGTGTCTCCCTTCGAAGTCGAGACCGCGCTGATGCGGCATGATGCCGTCCTCGAAGCTGCCGTGGTCGGCCGCGCCGACGCCGACGGTCTGACGCGCACGTTGGCGTTCGTGGTCACCAAGTCCGGCATCGTGGGCGACGATGCGCTCGCGCAAACGTTGAAGGCCTTCGTCAAGGATCAATTGGCGCCGCACAAATACCCGCGCGACATTCGCTTCATTGCGGAATTGCCCAAGACCGCGACCGGAAAGATCCAGCGCTTTCGATTGCGTGACGGCAGCTTCGGGTGACCGTCAACGTCAAGGCTGCGCATGAACAGCAGTCGTGCTTCGTCGACATTGTCGTGGATGGCCGCGACGTCCGCATCGAGTATGCGTTGATCGAAGCCGCCGAAGGCAGCGCGGCGCCTTTGCTCGTATTTCTGCATGAGGGCCTCGGATCGGTCTCGATGTGGCGGGATTTTCCGTGGATGTTGTGTGCGGCCACCGGGATGCGCGGAATGATGTATTCGCGACCCGGCTATGGCCGTTCGACGCCGCCTGCGCCCGACGAACGTTGGCCCGTGGATTTCATGCAGCGGCAGGCACAGGTGGTCCTGCCCGCATTGCTCGACACGCTGGCGATCGATGCACCGGTCTGGCTCTTCGGCCATAGTGACGGGGGCTCGATTGCATTGCTTTTCGCGGCCGCGTATCCGACACGCACGCTTGGCCTCGTGGTGGTGGCGCCGCATATCGTTGTCGAAGAGATCTCCATCGCCAGCATCGAGGCGGCACGTCGGCACTATGACGTCCGTGCGTTCAAGGCGCGACTGGCGCGATACCACGACGATCCTGATTCGGCGTTTCGTGGGTGGAGCGACGTGTGGCTCGATCCTGCGTTTCGCGACTGGACGATCGAGGCGGACGTGGCCCGCATCACATGTCCGCTGTTGGCGGTGCAAGGCACCGGGGACGAATACGGCACGATGGCGCAGGTCGACGGTATCTCGTCGCGGGCATTCCAATCCTGCGTGGTCAAACTCGATGGTGCCGGACATTCACCGCATCGCGATCAACCCGAGCAACTCATCGCTGCAGTGGTCGCGTTCCTGCGCGCGCATGGGGGTACTTCGGAACACGGCTGCTAGATTGCAGGTGCGTGATCGCGCCGGTACTGTGACGGGCGACCGATGTCGGGGTGGCATGCCCAGGAGTGTGGCTCCTCGTCAACTGACCGTGTCGGATAACGTCAACTGAGGGATGTCGATGGCCTTCGAGTACGCCCCGATCATCGCGAAATATGGGTATATCGCGACCTTTGCCGGTTCGCTGATCGAAGGTGAAACGGTTCAGATTCTGTCGGGGTTGGCCGCTCATCGCGGGTATCTCGACTTTGCATGGGTCGTGCTGGTCGGCGCATTGGGTGGTGCGCTTGGGGATGTCGGCTATTTCATGCTGGGTCGGCACTATCGGGTTCGGCTCGTGCAGAGCTATCCCAAACTCAGGCCGGGTATTGAACGTGTACGCGGCATGATCGAACGTCATCCCGACGTGACGATTTTCACGATCCGATTTTTGTATGGTCTGCGCACGGTGGGTCCGATTGCGATCGGGTCGACGCACGTTCCGCTGTCGCGGTTCCTGCTGGTGAATGCGCTTGGCGCGTTGGCATGGAGCCTGTGCTGGGCAGGTGCCGGATATCTGATCGGGCAATCGGCCAAGCGGATGTTTGGTGAACTCGCGCGATACGAAGGCTACGTCTTCCTCGGCGTAATCGTGGTCGGCGCGATTGTCGCGATCGTGTTACGTCTGCGTCGACACACAGCATCGTAGGCGAGACTGAAGATTCGTCTACCGGCGCGTCGCCGTAACTGTCGCGCGGCGACCGTGGCGAGGCGTATGGCATTTCGTTGGAGCGGGAGTTTATCCGCACCCTGCCACCCGTAGCCGGCCATTTGGCGGAAATTTTGTCGTGCGGCCGGAAGCAATGACTGAAGATCGGCATGGTGTAGATGCAGGAATCTCAATTGCTGCTATTCGACGAAACCGGAGTCGAGTCTGCGAGTCTGGGGTCAGACACGGCACCCGAGTCTGGGGTCAGACACGGCACTCGATTGCGCGGTGTTGCCGCAATCAGGTGCCGTGTCTGACCCCAGACTTCAATCGTGTCTGACCCCAGACTTCAATCAAGTGCTGCATCTGACCCCACTAGACTTCGGGCGGCTTCGCCGTCGGTGCGGGCAGCACCGCATGCAATTTCGTGAGGTCGCTGCGTAGCGCCGCTACCTCCGCGCGCACGGCCCTTAATTCCGCGTCGAGTTCGAGACTCAAGCGCCATTCTTCGGCCGCCAGCAACCGGGCGTTTTCCTTCCGCAGTTCGATGATGTCGTGGTGCAGATCTTCTCGCAGTCGCGTTTCTTCGCGGCCGATGAAGAACGCAACGATATTGGCTGTGAAAAGCGCGATCAGCGACACGCCGATCAGGACCATCACCGCGGCAAACAGACGCGTGGCGCCGGTTGTCGGCACGACATCACCGTATCCCACCGTAGTCCCGGTGATGAACGCGAGCCACAAACCGTCCCAGTAGGAATTGATCGCGGGATCAAGCCAATAGAACACGCCACCGGCCAGCAGCATGATGACGAAGCCCGCTCCCAGCAGCATCGGCGCCCCGCGCCGCGTGAACAGGACATGAAACTCCGTCGCAGTACGAATGATCACCAGCACCGCGATCGCCGCACGCATGGCGCGCACGATGGCGACCCATCCGGTATCCGCGCCCAGTACCGCCGCCGTGGCGCCTGCAATGATCACCAGATTGAGCCAATTTTCGACGATATAGCGCAGCGGGAAGCTCGAGATGGATACCATCCAGACGAGTTCCGCGACAAACGCCGCGAGAATGAAGATGTCGAGAATACCCGCGAGGCGATGCGACATTTCGCTTTGGTGCGCGGAATCGAGCAAGTAGGCCGGCACGCCCAGCAGCGCAATGACGACCATTGCCCAGTGCAGCCGCTGCTGCCAAAGGTGCATGCGCGGATTGTCGTCGGCGGTGACGCCACCAAGGCCGATCCATAGCAGCGGACTGCGGGTCATCCGGTCAGTCCGGTGACGGGCCGCTGCAGGGATCGCTGCAGCGGATGGCAGCGGGAGGGCGGTTCAAAGTTGGGTGGAGGAGGCGTGGTCATCGTCTTGGCGTCGCCGTTCGCGCTGTTCTTCGCGCCATCCCATTTCGAGACCGACGAGACGCGCGACCAGCACCGTGAGAAATAGATTACCCGAAAGCGCCTCCAGCGTGGCGAGCGACCGCGCGTAGGGGTGCACAGGCGTGATGTCACCATACCCGGTGGACGTCAGGGTAATGAAGCTGTAGTACGAAAGTAGGTTGTGAATCGCCTCGAAATTGGCCGGATTGCCGCCAATGGCGAATGCGCCGTCGATATCCCAGGCCAGCAAGCGATACAACTGAGCAAACACGACACCGATGAGCAGATAGGATCCGACCGCGCCCATGATGCGGTTCACGTTCATCCGGCCATCGCGCATGACCCGAACCAAAAGCAGCCATCCCAGCAGCACGCAGGCTATCGTTGTTGCGGCTGCACGCAGCGCAAACAGCCACGAATATGCAAAGAAAATTTCACCGACACTGACCAGAACCGCGGTCGCCAGCGCGGTCAGAAACAGCCGAACGATGGGGCGTGGCTCGAACACGAATGCCGCACCAAGCGCCATGAACAAGCCGAAGGTGAGATCGAGCCACACGCGTCGCAGGGCGCCAACTTCCACCATCGGGTACAACACAAAGGCAAAGAGGATGAGTAGCCCGACCGCAATGGTCAGGCTGCCGTCGCCGCGGCAGTAACGATACATTTTCTGGATGGGCGTCGACATGTCGATCCTCAGCGTGGCGGGCGTCGCGCCACCAAAGTTGCAAATTGCGCCGTCGTGCATTCGGCGGATGCGCCATAGTCCCACCAAATGTCGGGCAGCGCGAAGCCGGCGGTCCGTAGATGCTCCTGGAGCTCGCCATGGGAACGCGGTCGGATATCTTCGACCACATCAACGATGTTGATCGTATGGCCGGCCGCATCCTCCACCACATAGCGGCGCTCGATTCGGTTGACGGTTGCGCTGACCGCAGTGATGCGTTTCCATCGCGCCAACACGCCGGCTTCGAAGGGCCGTCGATAGTCAAGTGCGAACTCTGAGGCGACGGCCGGTCGACGGGGAACGAACGCATCGATCACGCAGCGACCGCCAGGCCGCAGCAGTGCGAACAGGGCCGCCAGCAGCACTGCAACATCGCGATCCTCGCGCACATAGGTGATGAGCGAATACGGACACAAGGTCACCCCAAAGCCGGCGCGCAAGCCTAGCGCGCGAATGTCCATGCGCGCGGCGCGCATGGGTAATCCGCGTGATTGCGCCGTGCGTTGCATCGCGGCGAGCATGCCGGCGGATGCGTCAACGCCGATGGCATCGATGCCGTCTTGCAGCAGCGGGAGCAGAATGCGGCCGTTGCCACACCCCAATTCGAGTACCGGCCCGGATGCTTCATGGCAAAGACGACGATAAAACGAGACGTCGTCGAACGTCATGTTACGGCCCATATCGACGCCGGAGGCCCCCTGTTCGCAGGCATAATAAGCC
>JBDTTY010000212.1:0-5372 GCA_040007975.1 Betaproteobacteria bacterium
ATGCCGTAATGAAAAGGGCGCCCGGTCAGGCGCCCAATCTGTCTCGATGTAGCCGAGTCAGGTAGCCATTGCGCGACGACAGGGCCAGTCCATCGTCGGCGCGCACCGTCTCGGCGGCCACGATCTCGATGGGCATGTTGAATTGCTGGACCATGCCGCGGACGATTTTCAATTGTTGCCGATCTTTCTTGCCGAAGATGGCAACGTCGGGCTGCACCAGATTGAAAAGCTTCAGCACGACCGTGCAAACGCCGCCAAAAAAGCCGGGGCGAAATGCCCCTTCAAGTTCATCCGCGACCGGGGCGGGCACCACGCGATACACCTGTGGTGTCGGATACATCTCGTGTTCGAGCGGCGCAAACAGCACGTCGACCCCTTCGCGCTCGAGCCCCCCCGCATCGGTGTCGAACGTGCGTGGGTAGCGGTCGAAGTCCTCATTGGGGCCGAACTGCAATCGATTGACGAAGATGCTGGCGACGACGGCCTCACCATGGCGACGCGCGATGCGGCACAACTCGAGGTGGCCGGCGTGCAGATTGCCCATCGTCGGGACGAATACCACGCGACCGGCGCCTTCCAGTCGCGTCGCCAACTCGGCAGCCGTGCGAATGATCTTCATCGCGATCGCTGTCAGGCCTGGCCCAGATTGAAGAATTCGCGGCGGGCGCGCATGCCCGCCACGCGTGTCAACAGCAGCTTCAAATGCGCCGGATTGTCGACGAAATTGAGACGCTCACTATTGATAATGAGGAGTGGCGCCTCGTCGTACTGATAGAAGAATCGCGCGTAGGCGTCGGCCAGACGCGCCAGATATTCGTCCGGAATCGCCTGCTCGAAGTCAATGCCGCGCTGTCGCACGCGATCCACCAGCGTTGCCACCGGCGCCTGCAGATAGATGACGAGATCGGGGCTCGCCGTCTGCGGCTTCAAGTGATTGTAGACCTTGTCGTACAGTGCAAATTCGTCATCGCGCAGATTGAGCCGGGCGAACAGCGGATCCTTGTCCAGCAGAAAGTCGGCGACGGTCGGCTTGCGAAAGAGATCAAGTTGCGCCAACTCACGCAATTGATCGGCGCGCTGAAACAGAAAGGTCAGTTGCGTGGGCAGCGCGAAACGCGGCATGTCCTCGTAGAAGCGCGATAGGAAAGGATTGTCCTCGGGCTGTTCGAGCAGCAGATCCGCTTCGAGGCGATCAGCGAGTTCGCGCGCGAGACTGGTCTTGCCCGCGCCGATCGGACCTTCCACGACGATGTAGCGACATTTTTCGATATCCATCGCAGGCCACTCGAAGAAGGATCAGTGCAGCGAATGCGAACGCGTGCGGGCGATACGCTGGTGCTTGACGGTGGGCAGAAATCCACGCGCCAACCCGCGCCCGGGAATGATGGCTGCCGGTGCAATGTCGCGCAACGGTCGCAACGTGAAGGCCCGCTGGTGCAGGCGCGGATGCGGAATCGTCAGTTGCGCGAGGTGAAGGCGACGGCGTCCGTATAGTAACAAATCAAGATCGAGTGTCCGGGGCGCGTTGCGTGGTCCATTGGGGTCGCGGCGACGCAGTTGACGACGTTCAATCGCCTGCAGAAAGCGCAGCAGCGCGCGCGGCGCCAGCCGTGTACGCGCCGTGATGGCTGCGTTGATATAGTCGGGCTGTGGACTGCTTGTCCCCACGGGCGCGGAGGCGTAATTCGGCGACACCTGCACCACCTGCGTGCCCGGCAACATCGCGATGGCATTGATGGCACGCGCAATCTGGCGGCGAGGATGGGCGAGATTGCTGCCCAATCCGACGACCACCAGCGTCGATGCGCCTGCCAGCGAAATCAGCTCGACTCCGTCTGATCGGACGATGGGGGCGAACTCATACCACCATCGTCGCGGTGTTTGCGCCCGCGACCGCGCGAGCGCCGCCCTTTTTTCGGCGCTTCGTCGGGTCTCAACATCGCTTCGCGTGCGGTGTCGCTGGCGTCCTGAAAACGCGTCCACCAGTCCACCAGCGCCATATCGATCTCGCCCGACTTGCCGCGTAATTCGAGAAAATCGTAGGCCGCGCGGAATCGTTCATGTTCCATCAGCCGATACGGTCGCGCCCCGGCACGTTGCTCGAAGCGCGGTTGCAACGACCAGATTTCCTTGATGTTGGCCTCGAAGCGGCGCGGGATCGAGATCCGCTGACCTTGCGCCGCCAGCACGCGGTCCATCGCATCAAATAGCGCCGGCAGCGGCTTCTCGCCGCGCCCCTTGGCAGCATTCCACTGCTGCAGCACTTCATGCCATAACAGCGTCGCAAACAAAAATGCCGGCGACACGGGCTTGCCGGACAACACGCGGGTGTCGGTGCCGGCCAATGCGGCCTCGATGAACCTGGGCCCGAGCGGCTGCTCCAGGATTACGTCCAGCAGCGGCAGCAAACCATGCGACAGGCCGTGCGCACGCAGACTTTTCAATGTCTCGACTGCGTGACCGGACAGCAGCAGCTTCTGCATTTCGTCGAAAAGGCGCGCCGGCGGCACGTTTTGCATCAGGCCGGCAAGCTTCGGAATCGGTGCCGCGGTCTTGGGTTCGATGGCCACGCCTACTTTGGCCGCCAGACGGATCGCCCGCAGCATCCGCACTGGATCTTCGCGGAATCGTGTGACCGGTGGGCCGATCAGCTTCAGACGCCGCGCGCGGACGTCGACGACGCCACCTACGTAGTCCCAGATTTCCTCGGTGGTGGGATCGAAATAGAGCGCATTGATCGTGAAGTCGCGACGAACCGCGTCTTCGGATTGCGCGCCATAGACGTTGTCGGACAGCAGCCGGCCGTGCTCGTCGGTCGCGTCGTCGCCTTTTTGGGCGGCACGAAAAGTCGATACTTCCAGTACTTCGGCCCCGGCATGCACATGCACGAGCCGGAAGCGACGGCCGATGATGTATGCGCGCCGGAAGAGCGGCTTGACCTGCTCCGGCGTCGCATCGGTCGCGATATCGAAGTCCTTGGGCACGAGGCCGAGCAACAGATCGCGCACGGCACCGCCGACCACGAAAGCACGAAAACCAGCTTCCTGGAGCTTGTCGGTGACCTGGCGCGCGCCACGCGGAATCTGGTCGCGACGAACCAGATGGTCGTTGGCGCGATAGATCTTCGGGTCGCGTTTCGGCCGGCCGGGGATCAGGCGGGCGAGAAGGCGGCGTATCAAAGCGATTTGGACAGGTAGGCCAGCGTACCGCTTAGGCGAAGGGGCGGCGGGGCATCATGGCGGTCCGTCAGAGACGGCGCATCGATGCGTAAATAACGCAAAATCATACCATGGCAGCGCGCCCGTCCTGCGCGCGCCACGTCCCTGGCGCCAGACCGTCAAGCGTGAAAGGCCCCACCGCCACACGCACGAGGCGTAACGTCGGCAAGCCCACGGCAGCGGTCATGCGGCGCACCTGTCGATTGCGGCCCTCGGTCAGCGTCAATTCCAGCCATGCGGTGGGCACAGTCAGTCGATGACGAATTGGCGGGTCGCGTGATGGCATGTCAGGTGGGGGATCGAGCAGCCGTGCCTTGGCAGGTCGCGTGGGGCCGTCTGCCAGCACGAGACCATCGGCCAGCGCCTGCAACTGCGCCGGTTGCGGTACCCCTTCCACCTGCGCCCAATAGACCTTGGGGAGCTTGTGCCGCGGATTTGCGATGCGCGCCTGCAAACGGCCATCGGCCGTCAGGATCACGAGTCCTTCGCTGTCCGCGTCGAGACGTCCGGTGGGATAAACGTCGGGAACCCGAATGAAGTCGGCCAGCGTGCGCCGCGTGCCGTCGCCGGTGAATTGACACAACACGCCGTAGGGCTTGTTGAACAGGATGACTTCGCCTTCCCGAGGTGGTGCGGGCAAGGTCGGCGTGGCGGGATGGCGGGTTTTCACGGATAATTTAGGGTCAACGCGAGACAACGCGGTACCGCCCGAACCACGGCGCGTCGCAGCGGACGTCCCCGGCACACCCCCACAACAGGAGCATCCATGTCCAGCTATCAACACGTCAAGGTTCCGACGGGCGGCGTCAAGATCACCGTCAATCCTGACGCCAGCCTCAATGTACCGGATCAGCCGATCATTCCGTACATTGAAGGCGATGGTACCGGTCTTGATATCACGCCGGTCATGATCAAAGTTGTGGATGCCGCGGTGGCCAAGGCCTATGGCGGCAAGCGCAAGATTCACTGGATGGAAATCTACGCCGGTGAAAAGTCCACCAAGGTTTATGGCCCCGACGTGTGGTTGCCAGACGAAACGCTGGCCATCCTCAAGGACTACGTCGTCTCGATCAAAGGCCCGCTGACCACGCCGGTGGGCGGCGGCATCCGTTCACTCAACGTCGCCTTGCGCCAGCAGCTCGATCTTTACGTTTGCCTGCGCCCGGTGCGCTATTTCAAGGGAGTGCCGTCGCCGGTGAAGGAGCCCGAGAAGACCGACATGGTGATCTTTCGCGAGAACTCGGAAGATATCTACGCCGGCATCGAATGGCCTGCCGAGTCGCCCGAAGCAAAAAAGCTGATCGATTTTCTGATCAACGAGATGGGCGTGAAAAAGATACGCTTCCCCGCCACGTCGGGCATCGGCATCAAGCCGGTGTCGCGCGAAGGCACCGAGCGACTGGTGCGCAAGGCGATGCAATACACGATCGACAACGATCGCAAATCGCTGTCGCTGGTGCACAAGGGCAATATCATGAAGTTCACGGAAGGCGGCTTTCGTGACTGGGGCTACGCGCTGGCGGAGAAAGAGTTCGGCGCCAAGCCCATCGACGGCGGTCCTTGGATGAGCTTCAAAAACCCCAAGACGGGTCGGGAGATTGTCGTCAAGGACGTGATCGCCGACGCCTTTCTGCAGCAGATCCTGCTGCGCCCGGCTGAATACGACGTGATCGCCACACTCAATCTCAACGGCGATTACGTCTCCGATGCCTTGGCCGCGCAGGTCGGCGGCATTGGCATCGCGCCGGGCGCCAACATGTCCGACACGGTGGCGATGTTCGAGGCCACCCACGGCACGGCACCCAAGTACGCCGGCAAGGATTACGTCAATCCGGGGTCCGAAATCCTGTCCGCGCAGATGATGCTGGTGCACATGGGCTGGAAGGAAGCCGCCGCGCTGATCGAGACGGGCCTCGAGAAGTCCATTCTCGACAAGGTTGTCACCTATGACTTTGCGCGCCTGATGACAGGCGCGACGCAAGTATCGTGCTCCGGTTTCGGGCAGGCGATGATCGAGCGGATGTAGGCGCGCCTTTGTCGGGAACGCGGCAACGTCTGGAAGACGACGCTTCAGTCTCGTGCGACGTGCAATGCGCCCCGCGAGGCTGAAGTAACCGTCTTGGCTGTCAAGCGGTCGCGATGAATTGTTTTTGG
>JBDTTY010000213.1:0-5357 GCA_040007975.1 Betaproteobacteria bacterium
CCGCTTCGACTCTCGCCGCCTCGACCTGCTCCGCTTCGACTCTCGCCGCCTCGATTCTGGCGGCTTCGACGTCGGCGGCTTCGAACCTGTGCGCTTCAACGCTGGCAATCTGATTCGCCGTAGCCTCCGTCCGCGCCGCCGCATCGCCGTCGTTGCTGTCGGTCACCGATTCTTCGCGCGGAATGGTGAGCTCGATCTCTTCGTGCTCGGCCGACGCCAACAGCTCGTCATCCGGGGCGGCTCGCAGCTGCACTGGCGGCACGATGGCAATCGAATCGGGGGCATCGCCGATTACCGACGGCTCGTCGTCCTCGAATTCGAGCCATATCGATGGCTCGCCTTCGACCGCTTCGCGACCAACGGTGGCATCGTGATCCTCGATCGCGTCATCGTCCTCGACGACTTCGATCGTGTCGGTGAGCACCGGAACGGACTCCGGCCCCTCGTCGCGCGGGGACGCAGGGCGAATCCACGGCATTTGCGCGGCGGGCACCGCTTCGGTCAATACCGGAATGTCGTCAAGCGCGTGGGCGCGATTGCGGCGCATCAACGCATCAGCTTGATCGAGCAGTTCGCGCGCCGTGGCCACGATCGTCAGCGTACGCTCATGTCATGAGCGCGCATCGCGTAGCCGCGCTCCCGGTAAAAGCGAAACCGTTCACGCCCGGCAGGCGCGTCGGCCTCGCCGACAATTTCGGCCAATCGTTCAAAGCGACTGAAGAATGGTGGCGGTTCGGCGTGCAGATTGATCAGCACGACGGCGGTACCGGAATGCTCCAAGCGGTGGTCGATCCAGACTGGCGTTTGTGCGGCCAACGGATCGTCCATGCGGCAGTGGGGCAGAAAGCCCGTGGGCGGAACCAGCCACAGCAAGCGGTCGAGTGCCTCCGTGGTCTCGGCGTCCGGCGTCAACACGCGCACACTGCCATGCGCCGCAACGGCCTTGGCAACGAGCTTGGCCGCCACGGCGAGGCGGTCGGGTACTTTTGTATAGAAATCGATCGTGGTCATGCGCTACGCCCATGGCAGCGACGTTTCACGGTGCGGGCGTCTCGTGTGCCAGCAGCCAGGTGGCGAGCAACGGTACCGGTCGCCCGGTGGCACCCTTGTCCTTGCCGTCTTTCCACGCCGTGCCCGCGATGTCGAGATGCGCCCAGTCGAACTTTTTGGCAAAGCGGGACAGGAAGCACGCTGCCGTGATACTGCCGCCCGCACGACCGCCGATATTGGCGAAGTCCGCAAAATTGCTGGCGATACCTTCCTGATAGTCCTCCCACATCGGGAATTGCCAGGCCCGGTCGTACGCATCGTCACCCGCCGTCAACAACGCGCGGGCCAGCGTTTCGTTGTTGCTGAAAAGGCCACTGGCAACGTGCCCCAGCGCGATCACCATCGCACCCGTCAACGTGGCGATATCGACGACGGCCGCCGGTTCGTAGCGTTCGGCGTAGGTAAGCGCGTCCGCCAGCATCAAGCGACCCTCGGCGTCGGTATTGAGCACTTCGATGGTCTGCCCCGACATGCTGGTCACGACGTCGCCGGGCTTGGTCGCGCGGCCCGAGAGCATATTTTCGCATGCCGGAATCAGGCCCACCACATTGATCGGTGCCTTGATTTCCGCGATCGCGCGAAGTGTCCCCAGCACAGACGCGGCGCCGCACATGTCGAATTTCATCTGATCCATGTCGAGACCCGGCTTCAGCGAGATGCCGCCGGTATCGAACGTGACGCCTTTACCCACCAGCACGTTGGGCTTGGTCTGCTTGCGCTCATGCTGCATGTATTCGAGCACGATGAAGCGCGGCGGCTGATCGCTGCCATTGGAGACGGACAGGAACGATCCCATGCCCAATTCCTCGCAATCCTTCCGCTCGAGAATCTTGACCACGATATTGGGAAACTCGACGCCGAGTGCCAACGCGCGTTCCGCCAGGTATCCCGGCGTGCAGATGTTGGCGGGCATGTTGCCGAGATCACGAGCGAGATCCATGCCGTGGGCAATGGAAAGGCCGCGCTCGGACGCCTTTTCGCCCGCCGTGAGGTCGGAGCGTTGCGGCACCGACAACGTGAGTTTGCGCAGCGGCCGGCGTACTTCCGTGGGCTGGCTTTTCATCTGCTCGAAGCGGTAGACGGCCTCCATCGCGACGATGACGGCGTGTTCAACCCGCCATGCAACTTCGCGGCGCTTGACCTTTTCCTCGGTCAGATAGACCACGGCCTCGTAGGAGCCGGTTTCGTTGAGCAGCTTGACCGCGGAGCGGATTGCCGACCGGAACTCACGATCGCGAAAGTCGCGCTCTTTGCCCAGGCCCACGAGCAAAACCCGATCGGCGAGCGTACCGCGCACGTTGTGCAGCAGCAGCGTCGCCCCGAGCTTGCCCTCCATGTCGCCGCGGCGGATGATCTCGCTGACGTAGCCGTTGCTGGCGCGATCGATCAGTTCAGCGGACAGCGACAACTTGCGATTATCAAACACGCCGACAACAACACAGGCGCTGCGCTGCTTCTCGGGGCTGCCGCTTTTTATGTTAAATTCCATCACGATCCCTCGTCTCCCGGCTCTAAGTTTTGTTACGGTTACGGGCGTCGGAAAGCATTATCGGCAAATCCTTCCTAAAAAGTCAAAACTTTTCCCGCCGTCATGATTTTTCGCCGCAGCCTGGTGCGGGAGCTAACCGCCACCGCAATCGGCCTTTTCGTCGTCTTGCTGGCGATCCTGTTCACCCAATCCGTCATTCGGATTCTCGGCCAGGCCGCCGGCGGCGTCGTAGCCGTCGACGGCGTGCTTGCGTTGATCGGTTTCAACGCGATGTTCTATCTCAATCTGCTGCTGTCGGTCGCCCTGTTTCTGACGGTGCTGCTCACGCTGTCACGCTGGTATCGGGACAGCGAAATGGTGGTCTGGTTCACGTCAGGGCAGTCGCTTACCGCATGCCTGCGGCCCATCATGTGGTTTGCGGCGCCGTTTCTGACAGCCATTGTGTTGCTGTCGCTGTTCCTGTCGCCTTGGGCCGAACAGCGCAGACTTGAATACGAACGGCAACTTGAATCGCGCGACGAAGTATCCATTCTGTCGCCGGGACTCTTCCGCGAATTTCGCCGGGCGGGCATTGTGGTTTACATCGAAAGCATCAATCCGATCGACGGTACGATCCGCAATGTCTTTTTGCACTCCGTCGATGACGCCAAAGATTCGACGACGGTCGCGCGCCTGGGTCATCTGGTCACCGAACCCAACGGTGATCGTTTCGTCGTGCTGGAGGATGGCCGCCGCTACGAGGGTCAGCCGGGCACTGCCAATTTCAGGCTTGTGGAATTTGCCAAGTTGGGGCGCCGCATCGAACCTGCCGAGGCACGCGCAATTCCGACGTCGAACAAGGCCATCCCGACCGCGCTGCTGTTCGTCACCGATGATCGCAATCAGCGGGCCGAACTTTTCTGGCGCCTGTCCGTACCGATTCTTGCGCTGGTGCTGACGTTGCTGGCGATTCCGCTGTCGTTCGTCAATCCGCGGATGGGGCGGTCGTTCAACCTGATCGCTGCCGCCTTCCTGTACATGCTCTACACCAACTGCATCAACATCGTGCAGAGCCTGATTGCCCAAGGCAAGGTCGATCTGTGGCTGGGATTGCTGGTGCCGCACATGGTGGCTCTGATCGTGGTGTTTCTGCTGTTCCGTCACCAGTTGACGATCTCCGGGCTCTTCGGGCGCATGGCCAAGCCTCCCGCCCGAACCGCCTGAGCGACGCCGATGCGCACTCTTACTCGCTACATTGGCCGCGACGTGCTGTATTCCACACTACTGCTGTTCGTGGCGCTGATCGGCCTGTTCACTTTTTTTGATCTGATCACCGAGATGCGCGATGTGGGTCGAGGCGGCTATTCGCTGACCACCGCATTGTTGTATGTGGCGTTGCACGTGCCGTCACGCGTTTACGAATTGTTTCCCATCGCCGCACTGATCGGCACGCTGATGGCCATTGCGCAGTTGGTGGCCAACTCCGAATTTACCGTGATGCGCGCGTCGGGCGCGTCGACGATACAGATCGGATGGGCCGTGATCCGAGTCGGCATCCCGTTGGCCATTGCGACGTTTCTCGCCGGCGAGTATGTCGCGCCACCCGCCGAGCGCCTGGCGCAAAACGTACGCGCCGCGGCGATGGGTAACGCCACCGGCGTCGTCGCGCAGCAATTCGAGTCGGGTTTCTGGTTCAAGCAGGACCGGACCTTCGTCAACATTCGCACCGTGCTCTCTGACATGACGCTGGTTGGTGTGCGAATCTACGAATTCGATCGCGATCTGCGGCTGACGTCGGTGCGTAGCGCCGAGTCGGGGCGCTTCATTGGCGACGGACGCTGGAACCTGCAGCAGGTCAAAGTGACCGAACTCGGTAAGGACTCGGCGACCGTCTCGTCGATACCTGCCTGGACATGGATCACCGTATTGCAACCGTCGATTCTCACCGTGTATCAGGTTGCACCGGAGCGATTGTCGCTGTCCACGCTGTACGACAACATCCGCGTGCTGGGGACGGGCGCGCAGAAAACGTCGCGCTTCGAGATCGCATTCTGGTCGAAGGTGCTGTACCCGGTGGCGGTGATCGTCATGATGTTGCTTGCGCTGCCGTTTGCACAATTTCAACGCCGCCAGGGCGGGATTGGTTTTCGACTGTTTGCAGGCACCATGCTGGGCCTCGCGTTCTGGTTGATCGGACGCCTGTTTTCGTATCTTGGCGTGCTGAATGATTGGTCACCGCTCTTTTCCGCGGCGTTTCCCCTTGCCGTGTTCACGTCCCTGGCGGTGGGGATGCAGTATTGGGTCGAGCGGCGATGAGCGAACTGGCAAACAGCACCCCGTAGGCGAGGCTTCAACCTCGCTGGTTGCGTCGTACGAGGCTGAAGCCTCGCCTACAACTTTACGTACCGTGCAATTTTCGCGGGTGGTGACGCAATGAAAAAAGCCCGGCAAGCCGGGCTTTTTTGCTGCAGCGAAACGTAAAACGTCAGGCTGCGGCCGCCTCGGTGGCTGCCGGAGCAGCAACGACGCGTGCGTACTTGTTTTGCTTGGCGCCCTTGACGTGAAACTGGACATTGCCATCGACCAACGCGAACAGCGTGTGGTCCTTGCCAATGCCTACGTTGACGCCAGGATGAATCTGCGTGCCGCGTTGGCGCACGATGATGCCACCGGCGCGAATGACTTCACCGCCGTAAACCTTGGTGCCCAGCCGCTTCGCATGCGAATCGCGGCCGTTGCGGGAACTGCCGCCTGCCTTTTTATGTGCCATGGTCGTGTGTCCTTGTTGACCGTCAGCCGACGATCGCGTCGATCTTCAGTTCGGTGTAGTTCTGCCGAT
>JBDTTY010000214.1:0-5349 GCA_040007975.1 Betaproteobacteria bacterium
TTGTAATTGAAATTGTCGGACAGGCTGTTGCCGCCCCATGATCCGCAACCCATCGACAGCGAAAATGGCAGCGCGTTGTCGTAGCTGCCGCCGGTGGCAAAACAATGTGCCTGATTGACGATCACGCGGCACACCGGAAGTGTTTCGCCCAACTGCACAGCGCGCGCCGGCATGCTTGTTTGCAGACCGATCGAATGGCCGGCACCTTCAAACTGCAGGATGCGTTCGGCCAATGCAGCCGCCGCGGAGAAGTTTTCTGCGCGATAGATCGCCAGGACGGGGGAAAGCTTTTCGCCCGAGAACGGATGGCGTGCACCCACCCCAAACTCCGCCACCATCAGGAAGCGAGCCGCAGCCAACGCCGGTCGCGCCAGCCCGGCGATGCGCGCGATGTCAGCTGCGGGTTTCGCGATGACCGCAGATGCAAGTTTCCCTTCGGGAAACATCGCGTGCTGTAATCGTGTGGTCTCGTCCGGAGTAAGCAATGCCCCGCCTTGCGCGGTCAACGCCCACAGCATTTCGTCGTAGACGCGCTCGTGAATAATCAGACTATTCTCCGACGAGCAACTGGTGGCATTGTCAAAAGTCTTCGACCGTGCAATGCGATCGGCCGCCGCCGCGATGTCCGCCGTTTCGTCGACGATCACTACGACATTGCCCGCCCCGACGCCAAGCGCCGGGCGACCGCTGCTGTAGGCGGCGTGCACGTTGTTGCGCGAGCCCGTTGCCAACACGACATCAGCCTGCCGCATCAATTCGCGGGTCATGCCACGCGAAACGGGCGCCGGCAACTGCATGACCAGATCGCGCGGTGCGCCGACGCGATCGAGTTCAGCGTGCACGAATTGGAGCAACAGTGTCAGCGTCGACTGGCCTTTGGGCGACGGCGCAAGAATGATCGCATTGCGGCCCTTCAATGCATTGATGATGTTGTTGGCCGGTGTCGCGCCGGGATTGGTCGACGGCGTGATCGCCGCCACGACACCAACCGGGCGGGCGATCTCGACGAGCCCGCGATCGGCATCACGGTGGATGACACCCACCGACTTGGCGCCCTTCAGGTCACGCAACAGCCCCATCGTCTTGCGTCGATTTTTCGCAATCTTGTCGGCCACGTTGCCGAGCCCGGTTGCGGCAACAGCCAACTCTGCCAGTGCACGATTGCGTTCCGGGGCCACGATGGCCCACGCGGCAGCGGTCACCGTTTCGTCGACCGCCTCCTGTGTCCAATGTTCGTATGCGCGCTGCGCGAGACGAGCGCGTTGCATCAACGCCGCCACAATCGCCTCATCGCCCGACCCGGCGGTTGCCGCTGTGGCAGGTTGTGCCGAAATCATCAATGCATCACTCAGGCTTGATGTTGGCGGCGCGAATCACGTAATCCCACTTGGCAAGTTCGTCGCGAATGATGCGGTCGAATTCCGCCTGCGTGGACGGCGATGCTTCGGCGCCTTGCAGCAGCAATTTGTCCCTGGTCTGCGGATTTTGCAGCACCTGCGCAAACGCGGCCTGAAGTTTGGCGACGACCGCCGGCGGTGTCTTTGCCGGTGCCAGCGCGCCGTACCACGAGTTGACCACGTAGTCCGGAACACCGGACTCGAGAAATGTCGGCACATCGGGTGCCGCCACGCTGCGCTTGTCGCTTGTCACAGCGATGGCCTTCAACCGCCCCGACTTCACATGCTGCCACGCTGCGGGCATCGACACGAACAGCAGTTGCACCTGCCCGCCGATCGTGTCGGTCACCGCCGGTCCGCCACCCTTGTAAGGCACGTGAACGATATCGACACCGGTCTTCAATTTGAACAATTCGCCGGCAATATGCCCGGGGGAGCCGGTGCCCACCGAGGCATAATTGAGTTTGCCGGGATTGGCCTTGGCGTAAGCGATCAGTTCCTGCACGGTGTTGGCAGCCACGCTCGGATGCACGACCAGAATTTGCGGAATCATCGCCGCCAGACTGATCGGCACGAAATCCTTTTCGACGTCGAAAGGAAGCTTCGGGTAGAGCTTGGGATTGATCGTGTGCGATGACAGCGTGAACAGGATGTTGTAACCATCGGCGGGGGCCTTCGCCGCAATATCCGTCCCCACGTTGCCCGCCGCGCCACCGCGGTTGTCGATGAAGATCGGCTGGCCCAACGCCGCGGTGAGTGGTTCCGTCAGAATGCGCGCGACCACATCGGTGCCGCCGCCCGGCGGATACGGAACGATGAAGCGAATCGGCTTGTTGGGATACTCCTGCGCGATGGCGACTCCCGCCAACATTCCCACCAACCAACCGACCAGCACGCCTGGCACCCACGACCACGCACGTTGCAACGCCATCGCCCGTACCTCCCCTTGCAGTCCGCATGCTCCGGCGGGTCCCACGCAACGCTGCGTACGACCCGTGATGCTGTCGCAGTTCAGCGCGCCATTGTCGACTTGTATTTGGCGAGGTGCCGCACCGGCAGCGACAACGCGTCGCGCCGAAATGGATCGCCAAGCTCCGCGGTGACCATCATCTCGAGCACGGTTGTCTTGCCTTCCTTTTGCGCGGCGCAGGCGGCCTTGAGCGCGGCGCCGACGTCGCCTATCTTGTCGATTCGATATCCTTCGGCGCCCATCGCGCGCGCCACAGTGGCCCATGACGGCTGCTTGTCGAGATTGACGCCGATAAAACGATTTTCGTAGAAGTCGACGTGGTTCTTCTTCTCCGCGCCCCATTGGCCGTTGTTGAATACGATGGCGGTCACGGCGATGTTCTCGCGAATGCAGGTCTGCAATTCACCGAAGCTCATGCCCCACGCGCCATCACCGACATAGGCGATGGCCGGACGATCGGGGGCCGCCACCTTGGCGCCGATGATCGTCGGGAACGCATAGCCACAATTGCCGAAGCTCATCGCGGCAAACATCGAGCGGGGACGATCGAAGCGCAGATAGCTGTTGGACACGGAGCAGATGTTGCCGATGTCCGTCGAGACCATCGCGTCGGTCGGCATCGCGCGCTCCAGTTCGCGCAGCATCTGCCGCGGATGCATGTGCGTCGAAGCTTTGGCGATCTCGATCGACCACGCGTCTTTTTCCTGCGCCCAGCCGTCAAGCTCGCTTTCCCAGGCTTTCTTTTCTGCTTGCACATCATGCAGCCGTTGTGACTGATTGGCATGGCAGGCGAGCGGCTTGTCGGTCAACCGCACCAGCAGCGCACGTGCTGCAGCACCCGCGTCACCGCAAATGCCCACCGAGATCTGCTTGACGAGACCCAGCATTTTCGGATCGGCATCGATCTGGATCACTTTGGCGGTCTTGGGCCAGTAGTCGATCCCATGCTGCGGCAACGTGCCGAACGGACCCAGGCGCGTACCCAGCGCCAGCACGACGTCCGCCTTGGCAATCAGTTTCATCGCGGCTTTCGAACCCTGATAACCAAGCGGCCCGACCCACAGCGGATGCCGCGACGGAAACGAATCGTTGTGCAGATAGCTGCAAGCGACCGGGGCTTGCAGCAATTCGGCCAGTGCGATCGCGTCGGGTTGCGAATTGCCCATGACAATGCCGCCGCCGGCCAGGATCACCGGGAACTTGGCGGTCGCCAACAGTCCCGCCGCTTCATCAAGACTACGCTCGCCGCCGGCACCACGCTCGATGGTGATCGGCCGCGGGATCTCGCATTCCACATCGCCATAGAAAAAGTCGCGCGGGATGTTGAGCTGCGTCGGCCCCATTTCGAGCATCGCGCGGTCGAATGCACGCCCGGTCAACTCCGCCATGCGCGATCGATTGTTCACATGCGCTTGAAACTTGGTGATCTTGGAAAAGATCGGCAACTGCTCGGTTTCCTGGAAGCCGCCAAGACCGATGGTTCCCGAACCCGTTTCGGGCGTGATGCACACGACGGGCGAATGCGCCCAGTATGCGGCGGCCACCGACGTCACGAAGTTGGTGATGCCGGGGCCGTTCTGCGCGATACACACGCCGGGTTCGCCCGAGACGCGCGAGAAGCCATCCGCCATGTGGCCGCCACCTTGCTCATGCGCGACGGAAATGAAGCGGATGCCGGCGAGTGGAAAGAGATCGAGCGCGTCCATGTAGGCCGAGCCGACGATGCCGAAGACGTTTTTGACGCCGTGCGCGACCAGCGTTTCCACAAACGCTTCCGATGCGGTCATGCGCTGCTTGGCCGTCACGGCTTGCGGCAAATCAACGGGCTTGTTCATGGCGACTACTCCTCTTTGCGGCCAACGCGGTCCGATCGGGAAGTGTTCCATATTCGCCGGGTCGTTTCAAGACAATCAATCAAAATCTGGTTTGAAATATTCCATTTTTCGATATATTGTTTAGACATGGCCACCAAACTCGATCGTACCCCACCGCTGCTGAGGGCCTTTGCGCTGCTGGAACACGTCGTACACGCAGACGGTGCCATGTCACTGCTCGAATTGACGGAACTGGCCGGCCTGCCCAAGCCCACCGTCTATCGAATGCTGAACGTGCTGGAAGACGCCGGGCTGCTGCAACGTGAGCCTGAAGGCCGCCGCGTCACGGCGGGTCCGCGTCTCGCGCGCTTTGCGCTCGACCTGCTGCTGAACGAAGCAGTGCGCGCGCCGCGCCATGCGATCTTGAAGCGTCTGGCCGAAAACGTGGGCGAAACCGTGAACCTGACAATGCTCGACCGCGGTGAAGTGGTGTACCTCGATCGCGTCGAGACTGCATGGCCGCTGCGCATGACGCTCGTTCCCGGATCGCGGGTTCCGCTGCATTGCACGGCGAGCGGCAAGCTGCTGCTGGCTATGCTCACGTCCGCGCGACGTAAGCGGGTCGTGGCCGAGCTGACGCTCGAGCGTTTCACCCCCAACACGATCGTCGACCCGCGGCAGTTGGAGAAGGAGTTGAGCGCAATTCGCAAAGCCGGTGTGGCCACGGACAACGAAGAATATCTCGCGGGGTTGGTGTGTGTTGCGGCACCTGTCACGGCAGGCGGACGCATCGTCGCGTGTGTCGCCGTGCACGCGCCGGTCGCGCGCATGCCGCTGGCGCGTGCGTTGTTGCATCTGCCAGCGTTGCGCGCGGCCGCAAAGGCGCTGGGCGCGTCATTCGACGAATAATCGAGACCAAACTCCAGTTTTCGCCAATGCGATGTAGACGAGGCTTGAGCCTCGTTGGCCATCGGACGCTGTGCGAGGCTGTAGCCTCGCCTACGGACCGTCAACCTGCATCGGTCAGCACCATGTCGCTCGCCTTCTCCGCAATCATCACGACCGGTGCATTGGTGTTGCCGGACACAAGGGTCGGCATGATCGAGCAGTCGACCACACGCAGCCCCGACACGCCGCGTACGCGCAGCCGGTCGTCGACCACTGCGAG
>JBDTTY010000215.1:0-5322 GCA_040007975.1 Betaproteobacteria bacterium
CACTTTGCGCGGGTGACCTGCGAGTACCGTCATTTCCGTGGCGGCGGGCACCATTGCCCTCCACTGGAAAGTAGACGCCATGAAGCTCACGCCGTTCCGTCTCCGCTGCGCGTTGGCCGTCTTGGCCACTTGTGTTGCCATCGGTCTTGCCGCACCGGCCAGCGCCGCGGATATCGCCACGCTGCGCGTGATGCTGCATCCGGATCTGGCGGCACGTGGAACATTGCCCGCCGATGCGATGGCGCGACTGGAAGCTGCGGCGGGCATTTCCTTTACGCTTGCCGGTACCACGCGAACCGGAGCCCTCGATCTCATTCCCAGCAAGACATTGGATGCGCGGGATGCCGCCGCGATCGCGCAGCGACTGCGGCAGGATCGCGGCGTGTTGTGGGTACAGCCGCAGCCCGCGGGCACCTCCGTCGTCAAACTCGGTCGCTCCAGCCAGCAACCCGAAATCGCCAGCCGTCGCCTGATGGTGCGTTTGCAGGACGGTATCGATCCCGATTGGGACCAACTGCTGCCTCGACTCTCCGCCACTGTGGGCGCGCCCCTGACCGTCGAACGCCAGATCGGAGACGTCTGGGTGTTGAGCGTGCCTGCCCTGCAAGCGCCCGATATTCTTGCCGCAATGGCTGAACGTCTGCAGAAAGACACTGCAATTCGCTACGTCGATCCGGTGCGCCGCGCCTTCGCGCAAGCCGCACCCAACGATCCTTTCTACAGTCGGCAGTGGTCGCTGTCCGACGCGATTTCCGGCATCAACATTGAAGCCGCGTGGGCGTTGCAACCCAACGCCACCGGCGTCACCGTGGCGGTCATCGATACCGGCATCCTGCCGCACCCGGATCTCGTGGGCCGCGTCCTGCCCGGCTACGACTTCATCACCGACCCGGGGACCGCGCGCGACGGCAATGGACGCGATCCCGATCCGCGCGACGAAGGCGACTGGACCAGCGACAATGACTGCGGCTACCCGCAGCCAAGTTTTTTCCATGGTCTGTTTGTCGCCGGACTGATTGCCGCCAACACCAACAACGGCATCGGCATCGCCGGTGTTGCGGGCAACGTCACCATCCTGCCGGTACGGGTGCTCGGCAAATGCGGTGGCTCATTTGAAGACGTGTTTGCCGGAATGCTGTGGGCATCCGGTGTTCCGATTGCCGGCGTTCCCGCCAACAAGAATCCGGCGCGAGTGATCAACTTGAGCCTTGGCGGTTTCGGGTCGTGCGATCAGGCGCTGCAGGAAGCGATCGACGATGCCCTCGCGCAAGGGGCCGTGGTCGTCGCTGCGGCCGGCAATGAGACTACGGACGTCACATCGTTTGCGCCGGCCAACTGCGGTGGCGTCATCGCAGTCGCTGCGCACAATCGCGCGGGTTCGCTCACCAGTTATTCCAATTTCGGCACCGGCATCACGATGTCGGCGCCGGGTGGGGACCTGCCGGCCAATGACCTCATCTATTCAACGGGCAACGACGGCGCCACGGTGCCGGAAAATTCGACGTATCTGTACGCACGTGGCACCAGTTTTTCGGCACCACTTGTTGCCGGTACCGCCGCGCTGGTATTGGCACGCAACCCGTTGATGACGTCAGGACGGGTGCAGGATTTGTTGACGGGAACGGCGCGCAATTTTCCAGTGGGTTCGCAATGCACGATCCCCAATCTGTGCGGCGGCGGCATGCTCGACGCGGGTGCAGCGATCGGCAGCACGCTGCCCAACGGTCCGCCGCCACCCAATGCGTTTGAAGTTGTCGAGTTCTATCGCGCGGATCTCGACCACTACTTCATCACGGCGTCGCCTGCCGAGATCAACTACATCGACCGCTTTCTGGGCGGCATCTTCCAGCGCACCGGACTTTATTTCTACGCCTATCTCAACACGTTTCTGGCGCCGCCGGGCGTGCAGCCGGTGTGCCGCTTCTACGCGGATGCCAACGTGCAAATCAATTCCCACTATTACTCGGCGGATCCGGCCGAGTGCGCGTTTGTGCAGGCCAACTGGCCGGACGTCTGGCTGCTGGAGCAATCCAACGCGTTTTACGTGCAGGTGCCCGACGCGGCCGGCAAATGTCCGGACAAGACGTTGCCCGTGTACCGGTTCTTCAACAACCGGCGCGATGCCAATCATCGGTACACGGTGGACCTGTCGGTGCGCCGCGCGATGCTCAATCGCGCATGGGCACCCGAGGGTGCGGGTCCCAAGAGCGTCGCGTTCTGTTCGCCGATCTGACGCGCTGATACGAATCCATCCGCCGGATCAAAGGCCGGGCGGATCGGGCACAGTGTCGTCCGTTACCACGGCGGGCGTCGGATCAAGGGCGGGCGCGGCCCATTCCTTCACCAGCGCATAGCCCAAGGCGAGCAACACCGGCCCCAGAAATATGCCGATGAAGCCAAAGGCCACCACGCCACCCAATACCCCCAACAACACCAGCACGAACGGCAGGTCGCTGCCGCGACTGATGATCAACGGTTTCAGGACATTGTCGATCGACGAGACCACCAACGCACCCCACGCCAGAATAAAGATGGCCCACCCATTCTGGCCTTCCGAAAAGAGCCACACGGCGGCGGCCAGCCACACCAGCGGAGGCCCGACCGGAATCGGCGACAGAAAGAACGTGACGAGACCGAGCAGCGGGGCCGCCTTGATCCCGGCGACATAGAGGCCGATCCCCATCAGCACGCCTTGTGCCAACGCGGTGCCAAGGATGCCGTACACGACGGCGCGCGTCGTATCGCCGGCCAGATCGAGCATGTGAATACCGCGGATGGGTGCAATGCGGCTGACCGCGCCACGAATGCGCGGGCGCATCCCCTCGCCGTCGCGAAAAAAGAAAAACGCGATGAACACGGAGAATGTGAGCTGAATCAGCCCGGACCCGATTTGCGCGCCACCCTTGAACAGGAAATCCTTCATCGGATCGGCCAATCGGCGCAATTCCGTCAACAGCGCGGCACCATCATGCGAAAAACTGCCCCAATATTCAGCGGCGCGCGGGCCGACCAGTGGCAAATCCTTGAGCCACGTCGGCGCATCCGGCGGACCGCGCGCGACCATCGAGCGGGTGAATTCCACCAAGCGCTCGGCATTTTCCGCCAACGTAGTCCCGGCAATCACAAATGGCGAGACGGCCACGATCATGATCAGCAACGTCATCAACGTGGCGGCCGTATTCGGACTGCGCGTCTTCGCTTGCAGCCATCGATACATGGGCCACGTCGTGACGACCAGGATGGCGGCCCAGAGGATGGCCGTCAGAAACGGCCGCAGGACGAGAAATACACCACCGATCAGTACAGCCAGCACCAGCAGCGTAATGATGCGGTCGACTCGCAAAGGGGGCTGCGTCATCGGCAACTCGAAGAAGGGGACACAAAAAGTCTAGCACGCGGTGCCGGCGTTACCCGACGCCTTGAAAGCGCTGGAAGGCCGTGTCGGGCCGACGGCCGGACCGAACACAACTACTGATGCCTCTGTCATAAAAACCGGTTAACATTCGCCCGGCCACCTCCCCACGATTGCGCCACGCAGGACCGTCGGACATTGGCGCGCCGCTGTATTTTTTTTCGAGGATTCTGCATGCAGCCCGCTATGTCTCGTTTGCGTTTCCGTAGCCATGCCATCATTCGCGTTCTGGCAGCGACCCTGCTCGTTGCCGGCACGCTTTGCACTGTCAGTGCGGCGACGTTCGACCCGATCGACACCGCCAGCGCCACGCCGATCGATGCGGTCGTCATTCGCCTGCGCGACGATGTCGCAGCCGCGTCGCTGACGTCCCTCCCTCCAGGAGAACTGAACCGGATCGCCAATCAATTGCGCACCGGCCTGGTCGAAAGCGGTCGCACGCGTGATGGCGCGTTCAAACTGACGTTTTCGCCTGCACTGTCGGTCGAAGCCGCACGTGCGGCGATCAACCGCGTGCGCATGCTGCCGGGCATCGTGTATGCCGACATGGTCAGCAGCGCGCCACCCGCCACCTCCAAAACGAAAGCGGTCAGCGAGACCCGTCGGCTGCAGCGATTGATTGTCAAGTATAAAGATCCGACGATGAGCTATCGCGCAGAGCGCAATCTGCCGCTTGGCACTGCGGAGCTCGATCAAATCGGCGCCGCGGCGCAACAGCCCGCTGCGCACGAACGCGCCATGGGTGGTGGCGCGTATCTGGTGCGCCTGCTCAAAGCGATTCCACGCGGCGAGCTCGAAGCGGCTGCCGCACGTATTGGCGCGCTGCCCGGCGTTGAATTTGCGCTGGTCGATGACCTCAAATTTCCGTCGGCGGTGCCCAACGATCCGCTGTACGCCAACCAATGGCACTACAAGTCGCCACCTGCCGAAATGGGTGGCGTCAATCTGCCGCCCGCGTGGGACCTGACCACCGGTTCGGCAAGCGTCTTTATCGCAGTAATTGACACCGGCATCCTGCCGCATCCGGATCTTGCCGGTCGCGTCACCACCGGCTACGACATGATCGACGACAACCTGGTGGCCAACGACGGCGATTATCGCGATCCCGATCCGGTTGATTCCGGTGACTGGATCACGACCGCCGAAGCGACTTCACCCGGCGGCTGGTTTGAAGGCTGCTATGTGGCATCGAGTTCGTGGCACGGCACGCACGTGTCGGGCACCATCGCCGCCGCCTCCAACAACGGTGTGGGTGTTGCGGGTGTCAACTGGATCAGCAAGATCGTCCCGGTGCGCGTGCTCGGCAAATGCGGTGGCTACACGTCCGATATCGTGGACGGCATGCGCTGGGCGGCGGGATTGGCGGTGCCCGGGGTGCCGTTCAACCAGAATCCGGCCAAGGTCATGAATCTGAGTTTGGGGGGCGGTGGACCTTGCTCCAGTTTTGAACAGAACGCGATCAACGCCATCATCGCCGCGGGTTCGACGATCGTGATTGCCGCCGGCAACGAAAACGAAAATGCAAGCGGCCATAGTCCCGGCAATTGCAACGGCGTGATCACGGTGGCAGCCACGGGCCGCGCCGGACAGCGCGCGCAGTACAGCAATTTTGGCAGCATCGTCGAGATTGCCGCACCGGGAGGGGCGGACGGTGATTACATCCTGTCGACGCTCAATACCGGATCGACGACCGCCAATCCCACCGGCTATTACTACGAGTACTACGGCGGCACCAGCATGGCCACACCGCACGTGGCCGGCATCGTGTCGTTGATGTTGTCGGTCAATCCGACGATGACGCCCGCCCAAGTGTTATCGACGATTCAGACCACCGCACGTGCATTCCCGACCAACACGGCGCGCAATTGCACGACGGCGATCTGCGGGGCGGGCATCATCGACGCGTACGC
>JBDTTY010000216.1:0-5320 GCA_040007975.1 Betaproteobacteria bacterium
CTGCGACTGAGTCCAATCGCAGCGGCGAATGCGTCATGTCTCTTGAGCTCACGCAACAGCGCGGCACCGATCCCGCCGGTGCTACCAATCACGAGCGCTACGTCTTCGCGAGGAAATGAGTTCATGCAATGCGCCGATTGTTAGCGTTAGGGGCGTCGGTGCATTCGTGTCGAACGTTGCGTCACGCCGCCTTTTTGACCCAGGCGATGCACCAGCCCTTGGCGCTGACCTGCTTGCCACCCATGGCACCACATGCACCCCATGCGTCGGTTGGTTTACCCGCGTAAAGCGTGCAATTAGCGCAGTTGTGCCCGGCGACGTAGGCGGGAAATTTCTTTGCGTCGACCTTCGTGGCGTCGGCCCTGTAGCCGAGCGACACCGCCAGGGCATCCGACTCTTCGATCCGAGCTGACTGGGCGAATGCGACCGGGACGGCGCCCAACAACAGTACGGTGGCAGGGAGGGCGGTGGTGATGAACTGGCGGCGGGTGGTCATGAATAATCCTTTTGGCGAACGTGAAGTTTTGGAGGTCGACTGAGCAGATGAACCGTTGTTGAAATGGAAGATAGCGTATATGCTTCGTTACGTCCAACAAGTGAACCGGAAAAATTCGATTAATAACGGGTCAAATGCGGGTCAATCATGCGATGTCCAACCTAACTAACAACCTTTATGACCAATGAACACGATTCAACCGCTGCGGATGCCGGGTTCTATCGAAGCGGCGCCGCGGCGCGATTTGCGGGCCTCCCCGTGGAAACGTTGCGTGTGTGGGAGCGCCGCTATGGTGTCGTCCGCCCGCAACTCAGCCCGCGCGGTCAGCGCCTGTATTCGTTTGCGGAAGTCCGGCGACTCGCTCTCATCAAACAACTGGTGGACACGGGACAACCGATCGGCGCGATCGCCGCGCTACCCACGAGTGACTTGATCGCGATGCGTGACGCTGTGCAAGCGCTCGCCTCGCCGCGCGGCCGCACGGCGGTGGGCGTTGCCGCCACGCGTCAGGGAAGAATCACTCTCGCTGGACCATCGATTTCCACGCTACGGCTCGACGAAGCGGCTGCTTTCGGCAGGCTGAATATTGTTGGTCGATGCGAGAACGTAAGCGACGTGGCGAAATTGCCGGGACATATGCAGTCGGATGTTGTGGTGATCGAGTTACCAACGCTAAACGCCGAGTCTCTCGATGCTGTTGCCAACGCGAAAACAGCCTGCGGGGCCGATTGGGCCATCGTCTTGTATCGCTTTGCACCAAATGCCGCCATTCGACGCCTGCGCGATGCAGGCCACCAGGTGGTGCATGCGACATCCGATGCAGTCGAGATCGCGGCAATGTGCAGTGCGCTGTTGCATTCGCCGCAAACGGGGTTGACCAACGTGACGCCCGACGATGACACCATCGCGCCACCGCAGTTCGACGACCATGCATTGGCGGCGCTCGCTGGCGCGTCCAGTTCGGTTTATTGCGAGTGTCCGCGTCATTTGGTGGAACTGCTACGTGATCTCGGCAGCTTTGAGCGCTACAGCGCCGAATGCGCCAACCGTGATCCCGCTGATTCGGCGCTGCATCGCGATTTGCAAATCAACGCCGCACGAGCACGCGCAATGCTGGAAGGCGCTCTAATGCGTGTGGCCATTGCGGAAGGCCTGCCCTTGCCGCCAATCGTGGCCACGATATGAGGGCCATGATCAATAAAATGCCGACGCCAGCGCTGGTCCTGGGTGTTGGCGGCTTGCTTCCCTTTATCGGACTCGCACTGCTCACCACGTTGGCACCTATGTGGTATGCATATTGGCTCAACGCGCTGACCCTCTACGGTGCGGTGATCCTGTCGTTCGTGGGTGCGTTGCACTGGGGCTTCGCGGTGCGTCGCAATGCGCGCGGCACCTTGGGATGGATGCAATATGGCTGGAGCGTGCTGCCCGCCTTGGTCGCCTGGGCTTCGTTGCAACTGCCGGTATGGACCGGGCTGCGGGTACAGGCCGCCATGTTGATTGCGTGTCTCGTGATGGATAGAGTCCTCGCGCGAGCGGACCCCGTTCCGTCATGGTTGATGCAGTTGCGGGCTGTACTTACCATTGTGGCGACCATCGCCTTGCTGGGAGCGAGCTTTATTTGACCGGAAGGCGATAGCATGAGGCGCACAGGTTGCGTTCATGGTTGAAATCCGAACAGGAACATCGCACGATGACAAGAAAACCGATTGTGCTGATCGGCGCACCCACCGACATCGGCGCTGGCTCTCGCGGCGCGAGCATGGGACCCGAAGCGATGCGCGTGGCCGGCCTCACCGCGACACTGGAAAGCTACGGCCTCGAGGTGCAGGACCGCGGCAATCTCGCCGGTCCGGCCAATCCATGGTTACCGCCGGTCGATGGCTATCGACACCTGGACGAAGTGGTGGCCTGGAATCAGGCGGTGCACGACGCGGTGTACGCCGAACTTGATGGTGGTCGCATGCCGATCCTGTTGGGTGGCGATCATTGCCTGGGCATCGGCAGCATCAGTGCGGTGGCGCGTTACTGCCGCCATGCGGGCAAGAAGTTGCGCGTGCTGTGGCTCGATGCGCATGCCGACTTCAATACAAGTGCTCTCACACCCAGCGGCAATATTCACGGCATGCCGGTCGCGTGCCTATGTGGCTACGGACCACCGGCATTAGTGGAAATGGGTGGGGTGGTGCCGGCGATCAATCCCAAATGGGTGCGCCAGATCGGCATCCGCAGCGTGGATGCCGGCGAAAGGCGCTTCGTGCACGAAGTGGGTCTCGACGTGTTCGACATGCGCTACATCGACGAGATGGGCATGCGGCATACGATGGACCTGGCCCTCGCGCTGATGGATGCCAACACGCATCTGCATGTGAGCCTCGATGTCGACTTCCTCGAACCCGACATTGCACCCGGTGTCGGCACCACCGTGCCCGGCGGCCCGACTTATCGCGAGGCGCAGCTGTGCATGGAGATGATTGCAGACAGCGGCAGATTGGCGTCACTCGACATCATGGAATTGAATCCGGCGCTTGATGTGCGCAACAGGACGGCCGATCTTGCGGTGGATTTGATCGAGAGTCTCTTTGGCAAGAGCACGTTGATGCGGAAGTAGGGCACGCGTCTTATTTACGCGCACTGACGACGTACGACTCATCGCCATCGACGCTACTCGGTGACGGCTTGATTTCCACATCGCGAAACCCGGCGGCGCGCACGATATCCGCGAGTTCGTCGCGCGGGTACCACGTGAGCGTCAACTTTTCATGCTCTTCGGCCAGCAGCGTTGTGCCGCGTCGATGGACGTAACGGTTTTCGTAACGCAGCAGCCGCGACTCGGCGATGCACGTGGACTCCGAGCGCAACGCGATGCGGGTGCCGTCGGTCAACTTCACCGTACGAACCTCGACCAGTGGGGCGGCGAGTCGTTGCCGCGATTCGGCCGGGACGAATGCGTCGAGCAGCAGGATGCCCGGATCCACCAGATGCGCGCGGATACGCGCCAATACCGCCATGGCGTCGAGCGGTTTCTCGAAGAGCTGAAAGGACCCGGCCGCAATGAACGCGCCAGCATAGCGAAACGGCAGGTTGAGCTCGCGTGCGTCCTGGCGGAACAGCGGCGCAACAAGACCGGCGTCGGCGAGTCGGGCTTCGCAGCTTGCCAACATTGCCGCCGACGCGTCGGTGCCGTGAACCTTCACTCCCTGCGCCACCAGCGGAACCAGAAGTCGCCCGGAGCCGCACATCACTTCCAGCACAGGGTCGGCGTCAGTCGGCAGATACTGTCGGTACCATGCGACCTCGGCGTCATCCGCCAGCGGTTTGTCGGCGTCGTAGAACAGGGTGCAGAGCGGGCCGTAAGCGGCTAAAGCTGCTCCCACGGCAGGCCTTCCATGCGCCACCCGGACTGCGTGCCGCGATGGTGTTTGTCGTCGAGCGGACCTTCAAAGCCGTCGAGCACGTTGTAGACGTCGGTGAAGCCAGCCCTCTCGAGGGCCAATCCCGCATCGAGGGAGCGGTGACCGCTGCGGCAGATCAGCACGATCGGGCGGTTCATGCTGGCCACTTTCTTGACCTGTCCCACAAAGTGCGGATTGACGTCCCAATCCGGACCGTCATTCCACGCGACGTGTTGCGCCCCGACCGGGTGGCCGACAAAGAAAAATTCCATCTCACTGCGGCAATCGATGAACACCGCCTGCGGATTTGCGCCGAGCAACAATTGGGCGTCTCTGGGTTTGAGATGTTTCATGTGCAAAGCGTAGCATGGGCGCCGCTGTTTTCGCATAGACACAGGAGTTCGGTTCATATGCACGGGAAGCCGAGGAGGGTGGTCAAGAAATGCTAATATTCAAGACCTTGCGAACACTTCGCGCTCCATTCGAAAATCACCATGCAACCCGATCAAACCGTCCTGCTGACCCGTCTTTTGCGCGAACGCATTCTGGTGCTGGATGGGGCGATGGGGACGATGATCCAGCAGTGCCATTTGGGCGAGGCAGATTTTCGCGGTGATTTTCATGATCACGGCCATGACCTCAAGGGCAACAACGATCTGCTGGTGCTGACGCGGCCGGAGGTGGTCCGCGAAATTCATGATCGCTACCTCGAAGCCGGCGCGGATATCATCGAGACCAATACATTCAGCGCCACCGGCATCGCGCAGGCCGACTACGGCATGCAGGCGGAAGTGCGGGACATCAATCGTGAGGCGGCGCGCATCGCGCGCGCATGCTGCGACGCGTGGACCGCGCGTACGCCGGACAAGCCGCGCTTTGTCGCGGGCGCGTTGGGGCCTACCAATCGTACCGCGTCCATCTCGCCCGACGTCAATGATCCAGGCGCACGCAATGTGACGTACGACGAGCTTGTTGCCACCTACACCGAGGCTGTCGAAGGACTGGCCGAGGGCGGCGCGGACATCATCATGGTCGAAACGATCTTCGACACGCTCAATGCCAAGGCCGCGTTGTTTGCGGTGGAGACGTTTTTCGATCGCGTGGGTCAGCGTCTGCCGCTCATTGTCTCGGGCACGATCACCGATGCCTCCGGGCGCACGCTGTCGGGGCAAACGCCCGAGGCATTCTGGAATGCGATCCGCCACGTTCGTCCGCTGGCGGTGGGCCTCAATTGCGCTTTGGGAGCGGCACTGATGCGACCCTATATTGAAGAGCTGTCGCGCGTGGCCGATACGTTCATATCCTGCTACCCCAATGCCGGCCTGCCCAATCCGATGGCCGAAACGGGCTACGACGAGACGCCAGCGCAAACGTCGCGGCTGCTGCACGATTTTGCGCGCAGCGGTTTCGTCAACATCGTCGGCGGCTG
>JBDTTY010000217.1:0-5301 GCA_040007975.1 Betaproteobacteria bacterium
GGCGTGCGCCGTCGCGGTTGCGCAAGCGCCATCGGCAGCCGACATCAACGCGGGTCGAACGTTGTCCGACCGCGACTGCGTGGCCTGCCATCATCAAAAATTCAGTCCGCCCGAGGCAATCTACCTGCGGCCGGACCGTAAAGTGCATACGTTGGCGGCATTGCGTGCCCAGGTGGCGCGCTGCAACGTGGAGCTCGCGACGCAATATTTCCCTGAGGAGGAGGAACACATCGTTGCCTACCTCAATGCCACTTGGTACCACCTGCCACCATGACCCCTTCGCCACCGCCCACCACCGCTACGCCATGGATGGCGCTGGCCACCGAGCGTTGCCGCAATGGCGCGCAGCGCCTGACGGCGCGCGAACTCACTGCGCTGATGGCCGTCGTGCCGGAGTGGTCGGCCACGGATGGCGTCCTGGCCAAGGAGTTCCTGTTTCCCGATTTCGACGCGACCATGGCCTTCGTCAACGCGCTGGCCCACTTGGCCCGAACGCAAAATCACCATCCAGATATGTCCGTGCATTACGCGCGCTGCGTCGTCACCTTTTCCACGCATGATGCCGGTGGTCTCACGCGCAACGATTTTATCTGTGCGGCGCGCACTGAACGGCTATTCGCTTGACCGCAGCCGATCCGACCCCGCGCGGCCCGACGACGCAAACGGGGCTCGTCGTCGCCACGATGCGGCGTCGATACGATGTCGAATGTGCCGATGGCGCCGTGGTCCCATGCGTGCTGAAGGGCCGTTCCATGCAACTGGCCGTCGGCGACCATGTAACCATCGAGCAGGACGCCGGTGGTGCCGCGATTGTCGCGATGTCGCCGCGGCGCAATCTCATCTACCGCTCCGACGCGTTCAAGGCGAAGCTTCTGGCTGCGGATGTCACGCAGATTGCGGGCGTCGTCGCACCCGATGTTGCGCTGGACACCGAACTGATACATCGCTGGATGATCGCCGCCGAGGCGGCACAGTGTCGCTTTGTCGTGCTGGCGAACAAATCCGACCTACCGACCTTTGACGTGCTGCAGCAGCGACTGGCTGGCGTCGCCGCGCTGGGCTATCCGATCATTGCATTTTCCGCGCGCGATGACGTGGCACCCGCACGCGAATGGTTGCGCGACCAGCACACAGTGCTGGTGGGTCAATCGGGCATGGGCAAGTCCACGCTCGTCAACGCACTGCTGCCCGCGGTCACGGCGCGCACGGCCGAAGTGTCGACGTCACTCAACACCGGTCGCCACACGACAACGTCGACCACGCTGTATCGGCTGCCGACCCTTGGCGCCGATGCGTGGATCGTCGATTCGCCCGGCATGAAGGCATTTGCACTGGCGCATCTCGATCCGTTGACGCTGGCCGAAGCCTTCGTCGAAATCCGACCGCTGCTCGGTCAGTGTCGCTTTCGCGATTGCCGGCACGGAGCCGAACCGGGGTGTGTGGTGACGGCTGCGGTAGCCAGCGGGGCCATCGCCCCACACCGGCTGGCACTGTTGAATCGCCTGACCGCAGAAGCGGGCGGATTCGCTCGCCGCTGAAAGTGCTGCTAGGGCGCCAGATTGGCGAGCGTCAGTAGCAAGATCAACAGCAACCACAACACCAGCGCGCGCCACACGAGTCCCACGGCAGACGGGAGCACCTCCGGTTCGACCGGGTCGCCCATGCCGAGATCGGGGCGCGTATCCGGATCGCCTGCCAGCGTCGGCAACGGCCCGCCCAATTGCACCCCCAATGCGCCACCGCCCGCTGCCAGCAGGATACCGATGGCCTTGCCGCCTTCATGCGTCGACCACTGTTCCGCCTGCGTGCGCCAACACGCAATGGCGTCCTCGAAGTCACCGACGACGGCAAACGACAACGCGGTGAGGCGCACGGGAATCCAGTCGAGCCATGACAGAAACACCTGCGCGGGATCACCGAATTCGGCACGCGCCAACACCTGCGGCGATGGCGGCACACCAGGAATCGGCCCCCGCCACTCGTCTGCCAGCAACGCCGCAGCGCGATAGAGCACCGCGCCCATTGGTCCCGGCAAAATAACGAACCAGAACAATACGGCAAATACCTGGCGATATGCGTCAACCAGACCCCGTTCGATGGCCAGTCGCGCCACGTCATGCGCCGACAGATCGAGCGTCGAGCCTCCGCGCCATACGCCAAGGGCACGTCGCGCCACCTGCAGGTCACCCGCCTGCAGCGCGGCGACGATGGCGGACAACGCGTGGCTGAAACGACGAAAGCCCATCAACAGATAGAGAATCGCCACGTTGACGACGAGGCCCGCCACGGGGTGCACGGCATCGGCCACGAAAAACAGCAGTGCCGTCAGTGCCGCCGGAGGCACGACGGTGGCCACCAGTGCAAATACACCGTGCTGGCGCGTGCCGCCATTGAGTTTGCGCTCCACGACACGCGCATACCGGATGAAGGCACGCTCGCCGGCGGTGCGCCAGTCGAACGCTCGCCATTGTTCGAGACCAAGCGCAATCAGAATGGCGAAGAAGCTCATCAGCGGCTGACGCTCGCGATCAGCATCGCGCGCGTGGTTTCGAACGGCATGACGAGTTCATCGATCGCCGATCAGGATTTAAGGACATCCAGATCCCGATACTGCTCGAGCGCTTCGGGATTGGCCAATGCCTCGCGATTGCGCACCTCGCGGCCATGCACGACGTCGCGTACCGCCAACTCGACCATCTTGCCCGACTTGGTGCGCGGAATGTCCGTAACTGCAACGACGCGCGCAGGCACATGGCGCGGAGTCGTATTGAGGCGAATCGACTGCTTGATGCGCTCACCGAGTGCCGGTGTCAGCACCTCGCCTTCGCGCAACCGGACGAAAAGCACGACACGCACATCACCCACTTCCCCCGGCGGCCAATCTTGCCCGATCACAATGCTTTCAAGCACCTCGGGCAACTGCTCGACCTGCCGATAGATTTCTGCGGTACCGATGCGCACGCCACCGGGATTCAACGTCGCGTCCGAGCGTCCGTAGATCACGAGGCCGTCGTGCGCCGTGATTTCCACCCAGTCGCCATGGCACCATACGCCAGGAAATCGATCGAAGTACGCGGCGTGGTACTTGGCGCCGTCAGGGTCGTTCCAGAAGCCGACGGGCATCGACGGGAACGGTGACTTGCAAACCAGTTCGCCCTTCTCGCCCACGATGGGCCTGCCCTGCTCGTCGTAGACATCAACGTCAAGTCCCAGTCCGCGGCACTGCAATTCACCACGCCACACCGGAAGCGTCGGCACTCCCAGCGCGAAGCACGACACGATGTCGGTACCACCCGAAATCGACGACAGACACAAATCTTCTTTCACGCATTGGTAGACGTAGTCGAAGCTCTCGGGCGCCAGCGGACTGCCGGTCGAGAACATCGTGCGCAGCGCCTTGAGTTCGAAGTCCTTGCGTGGAACCAGCGCAATCTTCTTCAATGCATCAATGTACTTGGCGGACGTGCCGAAGTGCGTCATCCGTTCGGCGTCGGCAAGTGTCCACAGTATGCGACCGCGGTCGATAAACGGAGAGCCATCGTAGAGCAGCAGCGTGGCGCCCGCCGCCATCCCCGAGACCAGCCAGTTCCACATCATCCAGCCACAGGTCGTGAAATAGAATAGCCGATCGCCGCGCTTCAAATCCCCGTGGAGCAGGTGCTCCTTGAGATGCTGCAGCAACGTGCCGCCCGCGCTGTGCACGATGCATTTGGGGACGCCGGTGGTTCCGGACGAATAGAGAATGGCCAGTGGGTGCGCAAACGGCAACTGAGCGTACTCGATCGGGCCGGCCAGAAACGGCGCCAGCCAGACATCCCAGGGCACTGCCGCGCGGATAGACGACAAATCATCCGTGGCACCGGCCGTTTGCTGCAGGTACGGCACTACGACGACACGCTCGATCGTCGGCAAACGCGAGACGATTTCCTGCACCTTGTCGAGGATCGACACGGCCTTGCCGTTGTACCAATAGCCGTCGACCGTGAACAGGACGCGCGGCTCGATCTGCCCGAACCGATCGAGTACTCCCTGCACGCCGAAGTCAGGTGAGCACGACGACCAGATCGCACCCCGCGCCGCCGCGGCCAGTGCGGCAATGATCGTTTCCGGCAGATTGGGCAAGAACGCGGCCACGCGATCGCCCACACCGATGCCCTGTGCCGCCAGTGCGCCGACGGTTCGTGCGACCAGCGCGTGCACCTGCGCATGCGACAGCGTACGGTTGATCTTGTCCTCACCCCAGAACACGAACGCATCGGTCGTATCGTCGGCACGTCGACGTTCGAGCAGATTCTCGGCGAAGTTGAGCGTCGCGTCGGGGAACCAGCGCGCACCCGGCATCCGATCGGCATCTTCGAGGACGCGCTCGCCGGGGTTACCCTTGACTTCGCCAAAGGACCAGATGGCGCGCCAGAAGTCCCACTTGTGATCGACGGACCACCGCCACAATCGTTCGTAGGTACCCACATCCACACCATGGCGCTGCGCGATCTCGGTGGCAAAACGCGTGATGTTGGCAGCGGCAACGCGCTGCGGCGACGGGGTCCAGAGCGGTTCCATGCGCGTCAGCCAGCCAGATCGCGCAGCGGTGCCAGCAGCGGTGCGGGCAACGGCACCGGACGACCGGAGGCAATGTCGATCCAGACCATTTTTGCCGCACCTTGCGCAAATTTTTTCCCGGCGGAGTGCAGCTCGTAGAAGCTGCCGACGCTGGTGCGTCCCGGATCGCCCAGAAACATGGTCACGACGATGTCGGCCGGGTAGACCAGCGGCACCAGAAAATCGCAACTCGCATTGACGATGACCGGACCTTCTCCGCCGTCATACGCACGGCCGCCCTGCGCCAGCATGTAGGCGTAGATCCACTCAATGCGCGCCTGCTCGAAATAGCGGAAATAATTGATGTTGTTGACATGCCCGAGGGCATCCATGTCCGCCCAGCGCACGGTTTGCGGCGACGTGTGAACAAGCAGGCGTGGCGGATTCATCAGGCAGGGCTCGGTCGAAATTGAAGGTAACAGGGGTACGTTTCGCAATGGCAGTGGCACTGGACGTGGACGAATTATAATGGGCACTGCTCAATTTGCCTCTTGAAAGCAGTCCGATGACCCGCGAAACCATGGAATACGACGTCGTGATCGTCGGCGGTGGTCCGTCGGGGTTATCGGCGGCGATCCGACTGAAACAGCTTGCCGCCGAGCATAGCCGCGAGGTGTCGGTCTGCATCCTCGAGAAAGGGTCCGAGATCGGCGCACACATTCTTTCCGGCGCAGTGATCGATCCCAAGGCGCTCAACGAGTT
>JBDTTY010000218.1:0-5299 GCA_040007975.1 Betaproteobacteria bacterium
CCGAACGTATCGCCGAATTCGCCGAGGTAAACGAACTGCGCAGCCTGAGATTCGCGGACGATCAGCTGCGCCCCGTTCTTGATTTCCTTGTCTTCATCCGGGAACCGGTACGACAGCGTGTCACGCGAGTCATCCGTCCACTCGATGATGTCGATGAACTGTCTTTTGATGAAATCGAGAATGGCCATTCAGTTCCCTTTGCCGATAGGTGATAGAGGCCGCAGCAGCAATGCTGCGGCCAACGTGCAGGCCGCAATGGCCTCTGTACTGCCGTTTACTTCTTCGCGGCGGCGAGCTTCTTCACTTCAGCGTCAGCGCTCTTCAACTCGGCGTCGATGCGCGCGGCAGGAATGGCGCCGGGCACGATCGAACCATCGGCGAACAGCAAGGTGGGAGTGGCCTGCACCTTGAAGCGCGCGCCGAGTTCCGCCGTCTTGGCGATCGGGCTTTCGCATTCGCCCTTGTTGTCGGGAACTGCGCCGGTCTCGAAGAACGTGTCCCAAGCCTTGACGCGATCAGGCGAGCACCAGATCGCGCGTGACTTGCGCGCCGAGTCCGGGTGCAGCTGATCGATCGGAAACAAGAACGTGTAGATGGTCACGTTGTCGACCGTCTTCAGTTCCTGTTCCAACTTGGCGCAGAACGGGCAATCGGCATCCGAGAACACGACCAGCGTGCGTTCGCCGCTACCCTTGACCTTTTTGATGGCCAGGTCCAGCGGCAACTTGCTGACGTCGACGCGGTTCAACTTGCGCTGCCGGTCTTCCGTCAGGTTGGTCTTCGACTCGGTGTCATAGATCGATCCGACCAATAGGTACTTGGCCTTGGCATCGGTGTAAATGACGCGATCGTCAAATTGGACCTCGTAGAGATTGAAAAATTGGGTTTTGACGACGCCACGGATATCACCCCCCGGAAATTTCTGCTCGAGGGTCTTCTTGAGCGCCAGCGCTTCGGCGGTCATGGGTGGAGCCTTGTCGGCGGTCTGGGCGAACGTCGGCGGCGTCGCAACGCATAGCACTGCGGCCGTGACCAGCGTCAGGCCCAGTGTACGCATGCGGCCGGTAATCGGGGATGCAAACATCATGATTTCTCCATGCATTGAGTTGACTGCAGACTTCGACAGTCTAGCGCAGCGCAGGTTGCGCCATGATTCGCTTCACCATCGGAAGCCGATCAACGGCCGCCAGCCCGGCGTTGCGCAGCGCCTTTAGCCAAGGGGTGGGTGGACCGAACAGGCGGGCCAACCCGTCGGTCACCGTCTGCATTGCCAGCACCGGTTCGGCCCGTCGGCGCGCGAAGCGCTGCAACAGGATGGGCGCGCCGGCATCGGTCACGGGCCCGCGGTCACGCAGCACGTCGGCCAGCGCTTCGGCGTCGCCCAACCCGAGATTCATGCCCTGTCCCGCCAGCGGATGAATGCCATGGGCCGCGTCGCCCACCAGAGCCAAACGATGTGCCACCGTGGTCGGCAGCCGCAGCAGCGACAGCGGAAAGATGGCGGGCGGGGTGATCTGGGTGAGCGCGCCTAAAGCGCCGCCGCCCGCCAGCGCGACCCGCTCCGCCAACGCTGCTGGCGTCAGTTCACGAAGTTGCTCCGCCACCGCCTCCGGTGCCGACCAGACCATTGAAATGCGCCGCCCCGGCAGCGGCAGCCAAGCCAATATCCCGCCATCGTCAAGAAACCATTGCCGGGCAACCCCATGGTGGGCGTTGGCACAGTCGAAGTTGGCGACCACGGCGGTCTGCCCGTAACCGCGGGGTTCGGCCACGATACCGGCAGCCGCCCGCACCCAGGACCGGATCCCGTCGGCACCCACGATCAGCCGGGCCCGTAGTACGTGCGGCGTGCCGCCGGGCGATCCCACCGTCATTTGCGCCTCGTCCGGGGTCCATGACAATCCGACGAACGGCACCTCGCTCAACACCTCCACGCCCGCTGCGAGCACCCGTGGCAGCAGCGCCGCCCGCAACGCGCGCTCCTCGACGATCCACGCCAGCGCCCGTTCGTTCAAGTCGTATGCGGAAAAATCGAGTTTGGCGCCGGCATCCCCCACGACATGCATGGCCTCGATGGCGTTGATTCGCGACGGCGGCAATGCCTGCCACGCGCCCAACGCATGCAAAAAGCGGGCACTGCCCGGACTTACCGCGTAGACGCGCGAGTCCCATTCAGCGGGGTCCGCGTCAGGCACGGCAATGCGGGCGCGATCCACCAGCGCAATGCGCAACCCGGCATGGGCAAGCGCAGTTGCCAATGCCAGGCCCACCAATCCGGCGCCCGCGATCACGACATCGTAGGGTGACGAACTCACGCGTCCGGTCCTGTCGGCGCGAGTATTTCGATCACATGATTTTGATTGGTGTAAATGCAAAGATCACCGGCAATCGTCAGTGATTCCTTCACGATCGCAGCGGCGCCCAGCGTCGAATGGTCGAGCAGCGCCTTCGCGGCCGCCTGTGCAAACGCTCCGCCAGATCCAATCGCGACAATGCCGTGCTCCGGCTCCAACACGTCGCCATTGCCGGTCAGCACCAGTGACGCGGTGAGGTCCGCAACGGCCAACATCGCTTCGAGGCGACGCAGCACGCGATCGGACCGCCAATCCTTCGCGAGTTCGACCGCCGAGCGAACGAGATGCCCTTGATGCTTCTCGAGCTTGGCCTCGAAGCGTTCGAACAGCGTGAAAGCGTCCGCGGTGGCGCCCGCAAATCCTGCGAGCACACGATCGTGATGAATGCGGCGCACTTTGCGTGCCGTGGCCTTGATGACGATGTTGCCAAGCGTCACCTGGCCATCGCCACCCAGCGCAACGATGCCGTTACGGCGTACGGAAAGAATGGTGGTGCCGTGGAAAGGTTGCATGCGGAGTACCGGGCCAAGCGCGCGGCGGCGCGGGTTACTGCGGCTTCTTGACGAAGTGCCGCGGCGAAATACCGATCAGCAGCAGAAGCGCGCGAATGATCGGCGTCGCGCCGACGATCTGCACTGCCTTGCGTTGCGACTCGATGCGATTGATCGCATTGAACAACGCACCGGCACACACGAAATCGATGCGCTCAACCGCCGTCATGTCGATGGGCACGACGGCGTGATTCAACGCATATTCGGAAAGTCCCGCGATCTGCATCGCGCCCTGTCCGATCAGGACGCCGGACCAGTTGATGATGCGCGCGCCGGACGGCGTGCTGGGGGGCTTTTCGTCGGCCACCACAGCCGCCGTGTCCTTGACCACGTCACCTGGAAGCGCCGGCGGCGGATCCCACGACGGCGGCGATTGCTCGAACGCAATCGCGTATTCAATCGCGCGGTTGTCGAACGCATCCTGGTCGGACTGAAACTGCAACAACTCGAGGCAGAGCAACCAGACGCCTTCGCCGCCGTCGCGGCCACGTCGAATCAGGATGTCGAGCGCGGCACGAACCTTGTCCGCACGTTCAAGCAGCAACGGCAGCCGACGCTTGCGCACTTCCGCCAGCGCGTCAGCAAGCAAGCGCGCCCCGGCATCGTCGAACCCGGCCACTTGAGCGAGATCGAGACGCGCGTTGGCGATGCCCTTGGCTGCAGCGTTGCGCAGCGCTTCGATCTGCGGCGCAGTGGCCTGCGTGAGTTTGCCAGTGAGGGCGATATAGCCACCGCCGGTGGACCTGGGCGCGGCCGCCGGGGCCGGTGCGGCCGGACCAGATTCGTCCCACATCGGCGCCGATCGCTCGAACTGCATCACATAGGTCATCGCGACGCGCTCGAAGCCGACGCGATCATGCCCACGCTGCATCAGATCGAACAGCGCGAGCCATGCCAATGGCGATGCCTTGGCATCGGGGTCGTGCTGCACCCCCTCTTCGAGCATGTCGCGTGCAGGCTTCGACTGCCCGCTGGCATACAGCAACGCAGCGTTTTCCAGGACGGCACACAGTCCGGGGCTAGTTTGCGCAACTTCGATCGATGTTCGTGCCGGCGACCACTCGATCAAGCTGGCCCCGGTGACCGAAATGTCGCCTGCCGGCTCGGCGCGCGGCCTCTCCACCGGGCCGCGTCGGCCTTGCGCCTGCACGGCCACTTCACGCGCCGACACGGGCGGTTGCGCCGGACGTGCGGGCACGGCGGGACGCGCCGCAATCTTGGGGGCTTCAGGTTTCTTGGCGGGCGGCTTGGAGAAAATTGCCATGGATGCGGCAGATGATGCCGTTGGAATGCCGTCGGGCATTATGTTCCCAAGCCCCCGATGGGACAAGGCAACAACCGGTAGATCATGCGCCAATCGTTGCAAATGACGCCGCTGCAACGTTGCCAATGCACAACGGCCGAACATGTCGGCCGTTGCGATGGGCAAACGCGACGTCGTTCAGCCGAGATTTTGTGCGGCGAAATCCCAATTGAGCAACTTGTCGATTACAAGATCGACATACGCAGCGCGTTTGTTTTGCTGGTCGAGGTAATACGCGTGCTCCCAGACGTCGATCGTCAACAGGGGCTTTTGCCCCTTGGTGAACGGGACTTCGGCATTGGCCGTCTTCACGACCTTGAGTGCGTCGCCATCCAGCACCAGCCAGCCCCAACCCGAGCCAAACTGCGACACGGTCGTGGTGGCGAGTTCCTTGCGGAAATTGTCAAAGCTGCCGAATGACGCATCGATCATCTGCGCCAGCTTGCCGCTGGGCTTGCCGCCACCCGCAGGCTTCATGCTGTGCCAGTAGAAGGTGTGGTTCCAGATCTGCGCGGCATTGTTGAAGAGCGCAGCCTTGTCGGCCTTGCCTGCCGTTTCGTTGATGATCTTTTCGAGGGACGCGCTTTCGTAATCCGTGCCCTTGACCAGATTGTTGAGATTGTCCACGTAGGTCTTGTGATGCTTGCCGTAGTGGAACGACATCGTGTTGGCCGAGATGACTGGCTCGAGCGCGTTTTCGGCGTAGGGCAGCGGCGGAAGCGTGAACATGTGGGCGCACTCCTGAAGTGATGGGGCAACGTTGAAAGCGAACCGCAAATTGTACCCGGGTATGACGGGAGGGGGATTTAGTCCCCGTAGAGCTTCTGCACGCGCTCGCGACGTTCCTGAGCTTCCAACGACAGCGTGGCCGTGGGGCGCGCGATGAGACGCGGTACGCCGATCGGCTCACCGGTTTCTTCGCACCAGCCGTAGGAGCCGTCATCGATCAGCCGAATCGACTTCTCGACTTTTTTGAGTAGCTTGCGCTCACGGTCGCGCGTGCGCAGCTCGAGCGTGTACTCCTCTTCGAGCGTGGCGCGATCGGAAGGGTCGGTGGTGATTTCGTTTTCGCGCAGATGCTCGCCGGTGTC
>JBDTTY010000219.1:0-5288 GCA_040007975.1 Betaproteobacteria bacterium
CGACGCCCATCACCTTGAGCGCGTCGACTTCCTCGCGCGCCATCATCACGCCGATCTCGGCAGTGAATGCGGCGCCCGTGCGGCCCGCCACCATGATCGCGGTAATCAGCACCCCCATTTCGCGCAGCACCGACACCGCCACGAGGTTGATTGTGAAGTCCTCGCCACCATACGGGCGTAACTGGGCAACGCCCTGATACCCGATCACGACGCTGATCATGATCGCCATGACGCCAACGATCGGCAGCGCACTGAGGCCAGTTTCCGCGACCTGGCGCGAGATCGCTGGTAGCGGCAGCGAATGCGGATGTAGGAGCGCATGTCCCGTTGCGCTTGCGGCACGGCCGACAAAGGTGACGACATCAAGCGCGTCGTGCCAGGCCTCTTCCGCGCTTTTGCCGAACTGAATCACGAAGTGACGCCACCGTGGAGCGGGTACCGGCTTTGGCGGCGGCTTGAGGTCCAGGCTGCAGATGAGATCGAGCAAACTTTTATGTTCGGTCCGGACGCCGGTCAACTCGACACCCTTGTCGCGAAGCCCGCAAAGAAACAACGCGCCCGGCGTATCGATTTCACGCAACTTGCCGATGTCGAGCGTGCGCGACCCGCGCTTGCGCTGCAATTGCCTGAGGGCGATTTCCGCAGCCACGAGCGTGCGTCGATCAAGCACGCCCTCGAGCGCGAGCTGCTCGCCTTCGCCCGTGACGGCAACGTCCGGTGCAAGTCCGGACTGGGTCGAGGGTTGGGCTGTGGCCATCATCGGTGCGCTGCGGACTGGCAATGTCAGCTACGGGCAAGCATGGACATTCGACCTGTCCACACTACGGTTTGACCGCAACGCGCTGACGCGCCACGTCTTTGAACAAGGACAGGTCGACGGCATCGGCCATAGCCTTGTAGCCGGCATCGTTCGGGTGCAGATTGTCGCCGCTGTCATAGGCCGCGCGAATCACCTCCGGATCGGCCGGGTCGCGTATCGCCTTGTCGAAATCGATCACCGCGTCATAGGCCCCGCTGGTCCTGATCCACTGGTTGACGGTCTGGCGCGTGGCCTCCCCGTCGGACGTGAAATAGATTCCCGGCAGGAACGCCTTGAAGGGGGTCAGGGTTCCTCCGTACACCTTGAGGCCCATCGCATGCCCGCGTTCGATCAATTGACGATGGCCCGCGATGATCTCGTCGGCAGTTACGGGTCCGGGAAACCCGATATCGTTGATCCCTAACAGCACGATCAGATAGCGCGCGTGGGTTTGCACCAGCACGTCGCGATCGAGGCGCGCCAATGCATTTGTGCCCTGCATGTTGTGCAGAATCCGGTTGCCGCTGATGCCCGCATTGAGTACTGCGACGTTGAATGTGCCTTTCTGGGCCCGCAGCCGCTCGGCCAGGCGATTGGGCCATCGCTTGTTGGCGTCGGCCGTCGAGTGCAGCCCGTCAGTGATCGAATCACCCAGTGTGACGACCGCCCGGGCTTGGCTGGAGGTGACCACTTCGACGCCGGTCAAAAAATAAAAGGCTTGGGTCGTCCACGCCGTGGGTAGATCGTTAGCACCGCTGAAATCCCCGGCTGCCGAAACGTACGTCGTCTGCAATCCCAGCGTGTGCTCGGTTGCGGCGTCCGCATTACCGCTGAAGTAGAGGCTGACCGCGAGATCGGCAAGGTCTGGCACCTTGAGTTTCACGGGATCGCTCACTGCAAGCGCACCCGGCGGAATCGTCGTCGTCGGCGACCCGTTGAATGTCAGCACCCGATCCGTGCCGACAATGATCGACGCGCCCGTGCTGCGCAGTGCCACACGCGCCGCGCCGATGACCAGCGAGCCGGATCCGTAAGCGTTCGACAGGCGCACTCGCACCCACTGGCCGCCGATGCTCACGCGCGCAATCTGACGAGTGGTCACACCATTGAGCGCCGCGGGACTCGATGCAGACTGAGGGCTTGCACTCCATGTGGCCACCCAATGGCTGGCGTTGCTGCCGTCCCTGGCCGCCGCCTCGGGCGCGATGACGATGCCCGCAACCGCCAGCATCACTGCCGCAATCACGGACCAGCGCATGAGCTTCGCCCCCCTTCCGGACATCGGATATGGCTGCGTCAGTGACATGAAGACTCCGTTTGCATGACAATCGTCCGGCCGAACAACCCCGCTCGGGGCAGAGGGATTCTCCACCAATTCGATACTCCGGTTTGTGCTCTAGCGCACAGACGACAACTGTTTCCGATGTTGATATCGCTCCTTAGCGTCGCTTGGTTGCGAGCACGAGTTAAGATCACGCGCGAAGCAGCCTAGACACTCTTGTTTCTGCGAATCCGGGTGCTGTGACCGCGGCTTAGGAAATGGCGCCGCATGTGCGGTACCGCACCGATGGCAAGACGATCTTCCCCTATGCTTTGCGCAAAGTGGAAACGAATGTCACAGGGTTGCAGATTCAAACCGACGCAGCGGTACTCCCACACGCCAGCCGGATCGGAACGCTCGGGGTTGTCTCAACCACCGGCCGCGTCGACACGCGTGCCGGAAACGTGGTCCGATGCCTGCGCGGGCACGCCGCGAAACGCCCTGGCGAGACCGCGTTTGCGCTTCTGATTGACAAGCATTCGCCCCAGGCACAAATAACCTTCGCGCAGCTCGATTGCCGCGCGCGCGCGATCGCCGCCCGACTGCAAAGCATGCGCCTTGTCGGCGAACGTGTCGTGCTGGCCTACCCGCCAGGTCTCGATTTCATCGCCGCATTCTTCGGCGCGCTCTACGCCGGCTGCGTCGCGGTCCCAACCTACCAGCCACGCCATCGCACGCTCGATCGCTTTGTTGCGCTCACGCGCGACGCCGGCGCATCGCTACTGCTCGGCACCACTGTCGCGATTTCCCAGTTCAAGGCCATCGCCGAGCATGCCGCGACAATTCCGTGGCTGGCCACCGATACACTTGCCAACGCACTCGCGGACAACTGGGCCGAGCACGACCCCGTACCCAATTCTCTCGCGATGATCCAGTACACATCTGGCTCCACCAGCCTGCCCAAAGGCGTGATGCTGAGCCATGCCAATCTTGTCGACAACACCCGCGCCATCGGTCGCGCATTTGAAATCCGCAGCAGCAGCAGGAGCGTGTTCTGGCTCCCTGCCTACCACGACATGGGGCTGATCGGTGGCATCCTTGCGCCCGTGGTCTTCGGCATGCCCGTCACCGTCATGGCGCCCGCGTTGTTTCTCCAGAGTCCTTTTCTCTGGCTTGATGCGATCAGCCAAACCCGCGCGACGATCTCCGGTGGCCCCAATTTCGCCTACGACCTCTGCGTCCGCAAGATCACGGCGGACCAGCGGGCCACGCTCGACCTTTCCTCGTGGTCGCTCGCCTTCATCGGTGCTGAGGCCGTCCAGCCCGCCACGCTCGCCCGCTTCGCCGAGGCTTTCGCCCCGTGCGGTTTCAACGCCGATGCATTCCTGTCGTGCTACGGCCTCGCCGAAGCAACGCTGATGGTCACCGGGTCGAAGCCGGGCGCCGGCGCCGCCGTGCACGCATTCGACGACGACGCCCTCGCGCGAAATCACATCCTGCCGCTGCCCGACGACAACCCGCACGCCCGCCTTCTCGTCGGCTGTGGCGCACCGGTCGGCGGGCTACGCGTTGCCATTGTCGACGTGGACACTCGCGCACTCGCAGCGCCAGATCGCGTCGGAGAGGTTTGGGTCGCAGGCGACTCCGTGGGCCAGGGCTATTGGCGCGACGCGCAAAAGACTGCCGCGACGTTTCAAGCGCGGCAAAGCGACACCGGCAACGGTCCCTTTCTTCGCACCGGCGACCTCGGCTTCATTCACGACAAACAGCTCTACATTAGTGGTCGGGCCGACGATCTCATTATCGTCCGCGGCCTCAACCACCACCCGCAGGACATCGAAGCTACCGCGCGGGAAAGTCATCCGCTCCTCGAATCAGGCCGCGGCGCCGCGTTCGCCGTCGAACAGGACGGCACCCAGCATCTCGTACTCGTGCACGAGGTCGAGCGCGATGGCGACAACAACCTGGCCCCGGTACTCGACGCCGTCCGGGCGGCGGTCCTCGAAGAACACGGCCTGGCGCTGCACGCTGTCGCGCTGATCCGCTGCGGCACGATCGCCAAGACATCCAGCGGCAAAGTCCAGCGCCACGCCAACCGTGTCGCGTTTCTCGCCGGCGAGCTCAAGCCGCTGGCGCAATTCCGCGGGCAATCACGATCCATGCCGCTCGCGCCGCCCGCAACGCCCGCGTCCTCTGCCGCGTTCGCCGCGGTTTGCCAGCACGCGCTGGCGTTTTCGGGGGAGACTCTCGCCGGCGTCACGCCCGAAACTTCAATTTCGTCACTCGGACTCGACTCTCTGCGACGTGTCGAGCTCGTGGCCGCGCTGGAAGAAAGCTTTGGCCGCCATCTGCCCGAAGCCGTCTACAGTCAGGCGACAACGCTCGGCCAACTCGCCGCTGCCGTGCAGAAGTACCTGATCGACCACCCGCGGATCGACAACCTTGCTCCCGAGGTCCCGGCGGAAAACCAGGATGTCGCGCTGTTCCCCGAATACCTCGAGCTCAAGCGCCACCAGCGCATGCTGCTGGCCGTCGCGCAAACCATCCCCTACTTCCGGGTCGACCAGGGCAATGTTTCGCCCAGGTCGGGCAGTGGCGGGTTCGCCAGCATCGATGGCCGCGAACTGACCAACTTTTGCGCCTACGACTACGTCGGCATGGCGCATGACCCGACGGTGACCGCCGCGACCAAAGTTGCAATCGACCGTTACGGAACGGGCGCTGGTGCTAGCCGTCTGGTTTCCGGCGAAAAACAGATCCATGGCGAGCTCGAAAACGAACTTGCCGCTTTTCTCGGCACGCCGGCGTCGATCGTATTCGTCTCCGGGCATGCGACCAACGTCACCACGATCGGGCACCTGATGAGTCCCGGCGATCTCATCGTCCATGACATCCTCGCGCACAATTCGATCCTGCAGGGCGCCAAGCTCTCCGGAGCCACAAGCCGTGGCTTCGCGCACAACGATTGGCGCGCTCTTGACACACTGCTTTCGAGCATCCGCCACAACTTCCGCCGGGTCCTCATCGCCATCGAAGCCGTCTATAGCATGGATGGTGACTATCCCGATCTCGCGCGATTTGTCGACATCAAGAACAAGCACCGGGCGATGCTGTACGTCGACGAGGCCCACTCACTGGGCACCATGGGTCGGTCTGGTCGAGGCATCGGGGAGCACGCGAACATCGACCGCGCCGACGTCGAGCTGTGGATGGGCACGCTCTCGAAAT
>JBDTTY010000220.1:0-5232 GCA_040007975.1 Betaproteobacteria bacterium
CCACCTGCGGATGGACCGCGACATGAAGCTCGCCAACGCGCAGACCTTCATGGCCAACGAGCGCGTCGCCAGCGCCGACGCGGTTGCCGGCGACATCATCGGCATCCACAATCACGGCCAGTTGCAGATCGGTGACACGCTCACCGAAGGCGAGGCACTGTCATACAAAGGCATTCCGTATTTCGCGCCGGAACTGTTCCGCGTCGCGCGACCGCGCGACCCGTTCAAGGCCAAGCAATTGCAAAAAGGCCTGCAGCAACTGGGCGAAGAAGGCGCGATTCAGGTCTTTGAAACCATCGTCGGCAACACCTTGCTGCTGGGAGCGGTGGGCCAATTGCAATTTGAGGTAGTGGCCGCGCGTCTCGCCAGTGAGTACAAGGTCGACGCGCTCTACGACGAGGCCGGCATCGCCACCGCGCGTTGGCTCACGTATCCGGACGACAAGGTACGCCGCGATTTCGAGAAGGATCGCGCCGCGTCACTGGCCAATGATGTGGACGGCAATCCGGTGTACCTGGCGCCCAACCGCTTCAACCTGCAAGTGGCGATGGAGCGCTGGCCGCAGGTTGGTTTTCACGCCACGCGTGAACACGGGCAGCGGATGGCGCACGCCTAACGCTTTGAGTCGTCGGATGAACAAGGGCCGGAAATTTCGGCCCTTGGTCTTGCAGCTCACTCATCTCGAAGCATCAACCCCGCGCAGGTCCCAAGCCCGGAGGCGGCGGCGTGTTGGGCGGCGGATATCTCGACGCCGGCGACTCCGGAGAGGGCGCGTCACCCGACATCGGCGGTGATCCATAGCCCGGCGGTGGAGGTGTATTGGGCGGCGGATAGTCCGACGGTGAAGTTGGCGCGCTGTACGGGGCAATCGGACCCGAAGGTGGCGCCATCCTTGGCGCCGCGATGCGGGGCTGTTGCGGTGTCGAATACCCGGGCATCACCGGCGGCGGCGTATTTGGCGGCGGATACGCGGAGGCATTGGCCTGCGCCACGCCGCGCGGCACCATCTGTCCCGGCACGGCATTGCCGCGCGCGTACATGCATTGCACGTACGCCATGTCATAGCGTCGCTGCGCTTCGGCGTAGGTGTAACCCGATGCATTGGCACCCGCGGCGCTGCCGTACAGCAATCCGGTGCCCGCACCCCACGCGGCGCCCTGACTGGACATGCCCGATGCCGAACCGATGATCGCACCGACTGCCGCACCAAGTGCCGTGCCGATCAGCGCACTAGCCACGGCCGTGTTGGCCGCCGCCTGCGATGCCGACTCACCACCAATTGCGGCCTGTGCATTTTGCTGACACGCGGCCTGATCGTTCTGGAACTGCGCGTAATTTTTTTGCGCGCCCGGCATCACCATCACGTTCGGTCCGCTGGGAAGCGTCGCGCAACCGGACGCCAGCAACGCGAGCGTCAGTGGCAGCACCAGCAATCGACGAGAAACAGGAATCGTATTCATGAACTAGCCTGCAGGAGCAGAGACAGTTTGCGGGACCACGGGAATCCACGCACGGCCGCAATTCTGCACATACGGAAAATACCCGGCCGGCTCGGTACAGTAGTACCAGAACGTCGTGGACTGCGCATTTTGCTGGTCCTGCTCGACAAACGTCGTGTTCTCCACCGCGAGTGGCGACTCCACCAGCGCCGATGTGAACGAACCGGAATCCACCACGCCCCATATTGGCGTGGAAATCGCGAGGCCGACACCGGTGCCCCATGCGGCAGGCGCCCACCAGCCGGTGTTGCCCCACCATCCGGCGTTCCAGCCCCAGCCCGAGTTCCAGCCCCATGCGGGACCCCACCATCCGGGACCCCAGCCGGCGCCCCACCCGGAGCCCCAGCCCCAGCCGGCTCCCCAGCCCCAACCCCAGCCCGCGCCCCAACCGGGACGCCAGCCGCCATTCCAGCCATTGTTCCAGCCGCCGTGCCACCCGTTGTTCCAGCCGCCGTGCCACCCGTTGTTCCAGCCGCCGTGCCACCCGTTGTTTCCGCCGTTGTTCCAGCCGGGTCGGCCGCCATTCCAGCCCGGGCGTCCACCGCCATTCCAGGATTGCCCACCGTTCCATCCTGAACGCCCGCCGGAAGCGCCTTGACCATTGCCGCTGCCACGCGAACCGCCTTGATAAGCTACCGGCGCAAAGCCATTTGATACCCCGTTGGCACCCGCGACCGTCCTGCCGGCGTTGCCGCCGCGATAACCATTGTTGCCCGCAGCGTTGCCACTATTTTGACCATACACGCGTGAATTGGGAGCACGGGCATAAGCCGTGCCGGGCGTGCCTCCCCGATAATTGGAGCCGGCCGCGTTGACCGACCCAGGGATTCCCCCGCGGTAGGTCGTGTTGCCATTGTTGTTGCCATACACGCGTGAATTGGGCGCACCGACGTAAGCTGCGCCCGGCGCGCCTCCCCGATAAATGGAGCCAGCGGCGTTGCCCGGTGATCCCCCACGGTAGGTCGAACCGCCTGGGTACGCCGCGACGGCCGCCGCATTGCGGGCATTGGGCGTGCCGGCGTAAGTGCCGCCGTTAGCTCCCACGCGACCGGCCGGAGAACGGGCCACATTGCCGGCTGGGACACCGCCGCGCGCTGCGTGATTGCCGGCATAGCCCGCCCCAGGATAGGAGCCACGCGAACCGGAGCCGCCAGCCACCATGCCTGCTGGCGCACCACGATAGCCCGACGGACCGGCATAGCTGCCGCCCGAAGCGCCACCGCGCCCGCCGCCGCCGCCACCACGCGCCATCGGCGAACCACCACCACCGCCCGAGATTCCACCGGCGCCATGCCCGCCGCCGTTACCGCCGCCATTGCCACCACCGCCGGAGCGCCCTTGCGCGTCAGCAATCCCGGTGGCCGCCAACGCAGCGGCCGCAACCATGGCAAACGCAATTTTCTTCATGACCCATTTCCTCCAGCTCGACACCCGGCAACGCCGCGTGTTCCATCCTCGACCGAATCGGGACGATAGTAAACACTCAACGGTTAAGGCAATGCCACGTTGACATTCGTGCCCCGCCGTTACAATTCGACGCATTACGGTCGACGCCCGCGCCTTGACGCTGACGGATGCTCAACCGGATGGGGGGATTGCTCTAGAATTGCGGATTCACTATCCGTATTCGAGGACCGCCATGCCTGCAGACACCCGCAACCCCGACGCCGCAATGGACGCCAACTCGTTGTATCGCGAGGAAATCGTGACCGATCGGCGCGTGGGCACCATCCGCCTGATGGCGCCGATCAACGCCGACGGCAGCCCCGATAGCAGCCGCCCCACGATCTACACCGGTGAAGCTCAGGTCATGACCAATATGGGGGCATTGCCGGTGAGTTTCGACATCGAGGCCGCGACCTTGGCGGAAGCCGTCGAGAAATACGGCGAGTCGGCCAAAACGGGCATCGAGCGCACGATGCGCGAACTGCAGGAAATGCGGCGGCAACAATCGTCGGGGCTGATCGTTCCGCCGGCTGGAACGGCCAGCGCGCTGGCAGGCATGGGCGGCATGCCGGGCGGCAAGATCCAGATGCCCTGATCGTCCTCGGCTAAATGGTCGATGGCGCGTCTGTGGTGCGCGCCGGATGCTTGGCACCGTCAATGTCCAAACATCGGAGCCCACCATGTCGCACCTGCTCGATCCCTCTCGCCTCGGCAACGAAGCCGCCTATGTCGCCGCGCTGGACGAACTCGAAGACCTGATGCTGGCCGATCCCGGCACGCCGGGCGGACAGCGTTTTGACGAATTGGTCACGCTGATCGAAGAGTACGAAGCGCAGCGCGACGGCTACGACCTGCGGCGCGTCAAGCATCTGCTTGCGGCCTCCGCGCCAGGCCTTGGCGATGTGGGACATTCACCGACGGACTAATCGACGTCGCGCTGATCTACCGCGCGGGTCGCGGTCGCTACGATGGACTCATCACTTGCAACAAATGCAGTCGTCTTCGTTGCAAGCGCATGCGCGAAACCCGCGCGTGGCCGTCCGCTACGGAGATCACGATGTCGACCCGTTGGATTCTTGCAGGTTTGTTTGCTTTTGCCGTCGCCGTCGTGCTGGGCATGGCCCTCGCCTTGGTGGCTCCGGTTGCGCCATTGAGCCTTCTTGGTGCGATCACGATGGCAATGGGCGTCGCCGGCATGATCGTCCATGCGCAGTTGCTGCAGGATCGCGATCCGCATGCGTGGTCGGTGGTGCGTTATCGCATTGTGTCGATCCCGGCACAACTGCACGACGCATTACAGCGGATACGCTTTGCGCTGCGCGCGCGGATGGCATAACGCAGCCACCCTGCGCGTTCAAGCAGCGCGCACAGCACCTTGGGTAACCGATCGGTCGCGGCTTCGCGCCTTGGCCGCGTACAGCGCGAGATCGGCGCGCTGAATCCAACCTTCAACGTCCTCGGAACGCGGTGTCACCTGCGCAGCGCCAAGGCTAACCGCGCATCGCAATGTCGGCACGCGCGCGAAGCTCAATCCTTCAATCTGCGTTCGAATGCGCGCTGCGGTCTCCTCCGCACCATCAAGATCGGTGTCGGGCAGGATGAGCATAAATTCGTCGCCGCCCAAGCGCAGAGGCGTATCGCTGCCGCGACGACTTCCACGCAGCGCGTGCGCCACTCCGCGCAGCACCTCGTCGCCAACGACATGACCGTGTGCGTCACTGATGCATTTGAAGTGATCGATATCGAGCAGAATCAGCGATACCGGGCGACCTGTTTCGCGCGCGCGCGCCAATTCGGCATGCGCCACCGCAAGGCCATGGCGCCGGTTGGCGAGTCCCGTCAGGTCATCGGTGCGCCCCAATTCGTCGAGACGCTTGTTTTGGTTGATCACGCGCATCGCCAGCGCGCGGTTGGCGACGCAGATCGACAATGGATAAACCACCAGAAAGGGCAGGCACGCCACCACCACCGCCATTGGTGTGGACAATGCCACCGGGAAGCCCAGCATCGCCGAGGTCACAGCGCAAGCGCCGATCAGCCAGGGCAGCGTGCGCCACAACAGGCGCGGGCCACCCGCACTGATCTTGTCCACCGACAGCATCGTCAGCAGCAACACGCTGGGCAACAGATTGAACTGCATCACTGCAATCCACATGCCTCCCAGCGCGGAATCAAGCGCCAAGTTTCGTTCCTCGGCACGCCGCGGCACCCCACTGCGCTCGGCGAACCGGCGAGCCAGATGGGGCCACGCCAACGCGTTGCACGCCAACAGCAACCACCACCAGCC
>JBDTTY010000221.1:0-5231 GCA_040007975.1 Betaproteobacteria bacterium
TCCTGCGTCGCCCACAGCTCCTCGTGGCCGCGCATCACGACGTCGAGCACGCGCTGATCTTCAAAGGCAAATTGATCCTGCTTCAATTTGCCGAGGCGCTCGGTGGAATCGAGTGCAACGTTGCCACCGGACGCCTCGAGATCGCCGCCCAGAATTTTCATAAGCGTCGACTTGCCGCAGCCGTTGGCGCCGATCAGCCCATAGCGATGGCCACCGCCGAACTTGATCGAGATGTTTTCAAAAAGCGGCTTGGCGCCGAACTGGATCGTGAGATTGGATGCAACGAGCATAAGTGATTGTCGAAACCGGTGTGAGCGCGCTGCGAGCGGCGGTGAGCTTTTCGAGCGCGCGTGGCGCGCATATCGCGAGGGAAAACCCGCTATTCTGCTAGAATCAACGACTTATCTCAAGTTTTTCACGAGGGCGGCCGACTCTGGGCGCCATCAAGCAGGATATTTCAATGCCCCGCTACGACCTGCATTCCCATTCCACGCATTCCGACGGCTTGTTGGCGCCTGCGGCGGTGGTCGCGCGCGCGGCTGCGCGCGGTGTGGATTTTCTGGCGCTGACGGATCACGACGACACCAGCGGTCTCGCCGAAGCGATACTGGCTGCCAGTGCCACCAAGATGACACTGGTGCCGGGTGCCGAGCTGTCAGTGAGCTGGGAGAGCCATACGATCCATGTGATTGCGCTGCAGATCGATCCCGCCAATGCGGTCCTCGACGCAGGACTGGCGTCGATTCGCAGCGGACGCGATACGCGCGCTCGCCTGATGGCGGATTCGCTTGCCGCGGCCGGCATTCCAGGCGCGTACGAAGGCGCGCGTCGGTATGTCACCAGCGATCGCCTGATTTCGCGCACGCACTTCGCACGCTTTCTGGTCGAGACGGGCCGCGTGCGTGAAACACGTGACGCATTCAAACGCTACCTCACGCCCGGCAAGCCCGGCTACGTCAAGCACGAATGGGCATCCCTCCCCGATGCGATCGGATGGATTCACGCGGCGGGTGGCCAGGCGGTGGTCGCGCATCCAGGGCGCTACAAGGTTTCGCCCACCGGCATGCGCCGTTTGCTGGGCGAGTTCGTCGATGCCGGAGGGGATGGCATCGAAGTGATGTCGTCGTCACACACGACCGCGCAATACGCCGAGTACGCCGCGTACTCGCGAACATTTGATTTGTTGGCTTCGTGTGGCAGTGATTATCACGGCCCAGGCGAAAGCTGGCTTGACCTGGGCGACCTGCCCGAAATGCCCGCCGGCGTGACTCCGGTGTGGACGCGTTGGTAATGCCCGACCGGCGAACCGTCTTTTTTCTGTCCGACCGCACCGGGATCACGGCGGAAATGTTGGGCAACAGTCTGCTGACGCAATTCGACGAAATACGCTTTCATCGGGTAACTATTCCGTTTGTAGATTCGCCGGAAAAAGTGGCCGACGCCGTGCGGCAGGTCAACGAAACCGCGGATCGCGAAGGTCGCCGCCCGCTCGTGATCAGTTCCGTCGTGGACGAAGCGATGAGCGAAATCATCCGCCGCGACGCGCGGGCATTGACCCTTGATCTCTTTCAGGTGTTCATCCAGCCGCTCGAGGCCGAGCTTGGCACGAAAAGTTCACATGCTGCCGGCAAATCGCACGGCATTGCCGACAGTCACGAATATTTCGCGCGGATGGAGGCCATCAATTTCACGCAGACGCACGACGATGGCGTCAGCACGCGGGACCTTGGCAAGGCGCAGGTGATTTTGGTGGGCGTGTCGCGTTGCGGTAAGACGCCAACGTCGCTGTATCTGGCCCTGCAATTCGGGATTCGCGCCGCCAATTTTCCGCTGACGCCCGATGACTTTACCGATCGCAAATTGCCGGCATCCGTGTTGCCCTGGCGCAACAAGTTGTTCGGACTCACGATCCAGCCCGAGCGCCTGCGCCAGATCCGCGAGGAGCGGCGACCGGGCAGTGCTTATGCGTCGCTCGACAATTGTCGCTACGAAGTACGCGAGGCCGAAGCGATGATGGTGCGTGAGCGCATTCCGATGCTCAATACGACGACCAAATCCATCGAGGAAATCGCGACGACCATCCTGCATCAGGCCAAGGTCGAACGGCACATCTATTGAGATTCCTGGAGGGTGCTTCCGTCGAACGGTCGGCGAGGCTTCGGCCGCGCTGGGATGTCGCGTCGGAGAATCTGCTGTAGGCGAGGCTTGAGCCTCGCAGGGATGTCCGCGAGGCTGAAGCCTCGACTACAAACGGCTACAGCCCGTAGAAGCGCCGTGCGTTGCCGCCCATCAGGGCCACGCGATCCTCGGCCGACCAGCCATTGGTGAGCGCCACGGTGGCCGCAAACCAACTCTGATACGTGCCGCCCAGATTGACGACGGGCCAGTCGCTGCCCCAGATCAATCGTTGCGGGCCGAAGCACTCCGCCAAAAAGTCGACATACCGACGCAGGCGGTCAATCGTCCAGCCGGTTCCCGCTTCGGTGACCAGTCCGGATAGCTTGCAACGCACGCGTGGTGACTCGGCCGCAGCACGCATCCGGTCCGTCCATGGCGACCACATGCCCGCACCGATGTCCGGCTTCGCGGCATGATCGATCACGACCGCAAGATCCGGATGGCGCGCAATCATCTGCAACAGCATCGGCAGTTGCGCGGGCCGGATCAGCGCGTCGAAACGCAGTCCGAGACGCGGCAACGCATCGAGCGTGCGTGCAACGTCGTCCCGCAACACCCAGTTGGCATCGGGTTCGTCCTGCAGCATCGGGCGGATCGCCTTCAGCAAAGGGTCGCGTGCAAGTCGGCGCAGTGTTGGTATGGCATCGGGGGCCGTAAGATCGGACCAGCCAACGACACCCTTCACCTTCCCTTCGCTGGCCAGCGCGACATCCAGCAGATAGCGCGTTTCGGCCACCGTTGGCGCGGCTTGGACGAGAACCGATGCAGTGACACCGGATTGATCGTGCAGCGGGGCGACGTCGGCCAGACCGAAGTCACGATGCAAGTCCGGCAACGACGGCGTCAGCCAGCCATAGTCGCCGCGCGCCAATGACCAGACGTGCTGGTGTGCATCAACAAATCCAGACATGGTGGGTTCCGCTCCTGCTCGCGGCTGCTAAACTCGTGCGGATGCTACAAGACGCGGTGCGCCACACGCAACGTACTTCGAGCATTCCCTTTGTTTATTTACGAGCGCCAAACTCATGCCTTCCTTCACTGCTGTCCGCGGTCTCTGGTGCGCCACGCTCACGCCTCTTGATCGCGCAGGCCATGTCGATCATGCCCGCATGGTGGCCCACGTGCACCGTATTTTCACCCAGGGCGTTGACGGTGTAGCGCCGTTCGGTACCACGGGTGAAGGCCAATCGTTTGCCGTCAATGAGCGCCGCGGGGGCATCGACGCGCTACTGAAGGGTGGCGTGCCGGCCACCAAAATTGTCGCGGCCACCGGCTGTGCGGCGCTTCCCGAAACCATTGCGCTGACGCAGCATGCGGTGCAGTCGGGGTGCGCCGCGGTGTTGGTGCTGCCGCCATTTTTTTGGAAGGAGCCCACTGACGAAGGACTTTTCAATTGGTATGCACAGCTGATTGAAGGCACGCACGATTCGCGCCTCAAGATTCTGCTCTATCATTTGCCGCAAGTGTCATCGGTGCCGCTTTCCGTAGACCTGATCGAGCGACTCGCTACGGCGTTTCCCGATACGGTGGTCGGCATCAAGGACAGTGCGGGCAATTGGGCGCATACGGCGGCAATTCTCGAGCGTTGCCCGCAGTTGGCGGTAATGGTCGGTCATGAGCCGCATCTCCCGCGTTTGATGCGCGCGGGTGGCGTCGGTACGATTTGCGGCGTGTCCAATCTGCGCGCCGATCTCGTGCAGGCGTTGCTGGAGCGTGACGTCACTGCCGATGCCGAAGCGCGCATCGAACGCTTCGTCAAGGTTGCGTTTTCGCAGCCGCTGATGGCAGGCTTGAAGAGTATGCTGGCCGACCAATTGAATGATCCGCCGTGGTGCACCGTGCGTGCGCCACTGGTGGCGTTGACCGATGCGCAGCGGCAGCAACTTCGCGCAACGCTTGCCACCGCCGAGCTGGAATCTGCGGCATCAGTGCGCTGATCCCCGCCGTGCACGCCGTGGCGGCGGACGGCGGCACACGCTGATGGCGCCGTGATCATCGTATTGGGTTCGGTCAATCTTGATCTGGTCGCGCGCGTGCCGCGCCTGCCAAGCCCAGGCGAGACGCTGGCCGGCACGTCATTTGCGGCATTGCCCGGCGGCAAGGGCGCCAATCAGGCGTTAGCGGCACGACGCGCTGGTGCGGACGTGATTATGATCGGCGCCGTGGGTCGCGATGCATTTGCAGTGCCGGCGCTGGCGGGACTGCGGGTGGAGGGCGTCGACATCGACAACGTCGCCACCGTGGCCCAACCGACGGGCGTGGCACTGATTCACATCGATGCGGCGGGTGAAAACGCGATCACCATCATTGCCGGCGCCAATGGTTCGGCCAGCGCCGACAACATCGATGCCCAACGCTGGTCGCAGGCCTCCACGTTGCTGATGCAACTGGAAATTCCCATCACTCAGGTGACCCAAGCGGCATGCGAAGCGCGCCGACGGGGCGTGCGCGTGATCCTCAACGCGGCGCCCATGCAATTTCTGCCCGCGGCACTGTTGGAGGCCATCGACGTGCTGGTCGTGAATGAACACGAGGCTGCCGCGTTGGCGGCCCAACTTCACATCGACACGGATCAATGTGTGTTGGCCGACATGTTGTCGCAACAGCTGGACGCCGCGGTGGTGCTGACGTTGGGTGCGCACGGCGCGATGGCCGCCGTGGACGGGATTCGACTGCAGGCGCGCCCGCCGGCAATTTCCGTGGTGGACACCACCGGCGCAGGCGACGCGTTCACGGGCGCCTTGGCGTCCGCGCTACAGCGCAACCTGTCATGGCCGCTGGCGTTGGCCGCGGCCGTGGCGGCCGGCTCGCTGGCCTGTAGTAGCGTCGGAGCGCAATCGGCGCTGGCGGACGCCGTAACCATCGCGGCACTTGCCGAACGCGTAGAATTATCCCAATCTCCTTTCTCGCGAGTCCCACGATCATGACCCTATCGCTCCGCCTGGCCCAACGTTGCCGCGTCACCATCGCGGCCCTTGCCCTTGCCTGCAGCGTGACGCCCGCCCTGGCCGTCAATTGGACCGACCTGTGGTGGAACTCGTCGGAGGGTGGGT
>JBDTTY010000222.1:0-5202 GCA_040007975.1 Betaproteobacteria bacterium
CACGATGTGCATCACGTGCGAATAGCGTTCGATGACCATTCGATCGGCCACTCTGACCGTGCCGGTTTCCGCCACCCGCCCGACATCGTTGCGACCGAGATCGAGCAGCATCACGTGCTCGGCGATTTCCTTCGGATCGTTGGCTAATTCGACGGCCAAAGCCTCGTCGGCCTCCCGTGTGGCACCGCGCGGCCGAGTGCCGGCAATCGGCCGCAACGTGATCGCGTTGCCTTCCTTGCGCACCAGGATTTCCGGTGACGCGCCCACCACATGGAAGTCGCCGAAATCGTAATAGAACATATACGGTGACGGATTGATCGAGCGCAATGCGCGATACAGCGACAGCGGCGACGCGCCAAATGGCATCGTCATCCGCTGGGAAATCACGACTTGCATGATGTCGCCGGCGGCGATGTATTCCCGCGCCCGCACGACCGCTGCTTTGTATCCTGCCTCGCCAAACTGGCTGGTCGCATGCGCGGTGGCGGTGCCCGTCTGCAACGGTATGGCCACCGGTTCGCGCAACTTGTGGCGCAATTCCGCGAGCCGCGCCCGTGCGGCCGCATAGGCATCGGCTTGTGCGGGATCGGCATAGACGATCAGCGAAATCTTGCCCTTCAGGTTGTCGACGACCGCGAGTTCCTCGGTCAGCAACAGCAGGAAGTCGGGAATGTCTGCCAGTCCCGGTGTCGGCGGCTTGGCCGTATGCGCCAGTTTGGTTTCGATGTGGCGGACGATGTCGTAAGCGAAGTAGCCGGCCAGGCCGCCGCAAAACCGCGGCAGTCCGGGCAGCGGTGCCGCGTGAAAACGCGCGCGAAAGGTTTCGACAAAGGCCAGCGGATCGCCGTCGCAGGTTTCGCGGACGCCGCTGTCGTCCTCGACGTCCACATGGTTGCCGCTAGCACGCAGGCGCACCTTGGCCGGCAAGCCGATGAACGAATACCGACCGAAGCGTTCGCCGCCCACGACCGATTCGAGCAGGAAGGAATAGCGCTGATTGGCAAGCTTCAAATACAGCGACAGCGGCGTATCGAGATCCGCAAACAGCTCGAGGACGAGCGGGATGCGGTTGTAGCCCTGCGCCGCAAGGTCGCGGAATTGCTCTTCGGTGATCATGACTCGACCTCGTGCTTGATTGCGCTTGAAACCAGTGCGTCGCCAGAAGTGGTGTGCGCGCGACGCGGACGCGGGGTCAGGAGAGGCGCCGCCAGCGCCACTCGCCCGCGCGCCGCCAGGCCGTGCGAGCGGCAGGCGTACCGGAAACGAAGAGGTCGAAAGGTGTCATTGGAAGTGGGTCAGTCGCGACGCACCCAGGCGGGCAGGTCAGCGAGCGAATCGACTATACCATCGGCCGCAAAGCTTTGCACAGACCGGCCCTCGTTGTAGCCATACGGCACCGCGAGCACCGGAGAACCAGCAGCACGCGCCGCATCCACGTCATTGGCCGAATCGCCCACCATCAGCATTCGTGCCGGCGCAACGCCCAACTGCTGCGCGGCCAGAAGAACTGGCGCGGCGTCGGGCTTCTTGGCAACGGCGTCGTCGCCGCCGACCACCGCTGCAAAATAGTCGGCCATCCCCGCATGCTCGAGATGTGGTCGAACAAAGCGCGAAGCCTTGTTGGTGACGACCGCAAGCTTGAAACCTCGGCCACGCAATTGATCGAGCGCGAACATCACGCCCGGGTACGCCACCGTTTCGCGACCGAGCACGGACGCGTAATGGACCTGGTAACGCGTCAGCAATTGCGCCATCGACGCGTCGTCGCGCGGTGGCGCGCCACGCAACGCCAGGGCCCGGCTCAGCAAATTGTGCATGCCCTTGCCGACGAGATCGCGCACCGCGTCTTTGGGTAATGGAGCCAGATGTTCTTCAACCAAGAGCACGTTCACCGCCGTAGCGATATCGTGAATCGTGTCGAGCAACGTGCCATCAAGGTCGAACGCGACCGCGTCCACGACAAAACTGCGCGTCACTTCCGGTTCAACCAGCATGAGCCAGCGCCTTTCGCATGTTGGCGATCGTGGCCTTGTAATCCGGTGTGGTAAAGATCGCGCTGCCCGCGACAAAGGTGTCGGCCCCCGCCGCCGCAATCGCGGCAATGTTGTCGACCTTAACGCCACCATCCACTTCGAGCAGAATGTCATGCCCGGTGCGCTCGCGTGACGCGTCAATCAACTTGCGTGCCGCCTTCACCTTCTCCAGCGCATGCGGAATGAACGACTGTCCGCCAAAGCCCGGATTGACCGACATGATGAGAACCAGATCGAGCTTGTCGATCACATGCATCAGCCAGTCGAGAGGCGTTGCAGGATTGAAGACGAGCCCGGCCTTGCAACCCGAGTCATGGATCAACCCGATCGTGCGATCGACATGCTCGGACGCCTCCGGATGGAAGCTGATGATCGACGCCCCGGCCTGTGCAAAGTCCGGGACGATGCGATCCACCGGCTTCACCATCAGATGCACGTCGATCGGGATGGTCACATGCGGTCGGATGGCGGCACAGACCAACGGACCGATCGTGAGGTTGGGAACGTAATGGTTGTCCATCACGTCGAAGTGGATGAAGTCCGCACCGGCGGCTTCGACCGCCCGAACTTCTTCGCCCAGGCACGCAAAGTCGGCGGATAGGATGGAGGGGGCAATCCGGTAGCGTGTAGGCATCGGGCTATAATCTATCAAGTGTTGAAGGGCGTGCGCAACGATGGCAGACGGCAAGCATTACGAGATTACCGTGGTTCCCAAGGCGTCGTTTCTCGCGGATCAATCCGATCCAGGGAAAAACCAATTCGTATTCTCGTACACGATCACGATCACCAATGCGGGCGACGTCCCGGTGCAACTGGTCAGCCGCCATTGGGTCATCACCGATGCCGACCACAAGGTGCAGGAGGTTCGCGGTGTGGGCGTCGTCGGGCAACAGCCCAACCTCAAACCCGGCGAAAGCTTCGAATACACCAGTGGTGCCAGCATTCCCACGGCCGTTGGCACGATGCGCGGCACCTTCCAAATGCGCGCAGAGGACGGCCATACGTTCGACGCGACCATTCCGCCGTTCACACTGTCGGTGCCGCGAACCCTTCATTGACGCTTCTTGTCCTGCGCATCGGGGAGTGCCGGTGGGTCCTTGCGGCGCGCGCTCATCGTCCACCAGACAATGGCCACGCCGACCAGTAACGCAATGAACGCCTCGAACAGTATCCATTCCATTGGCTTGCCTTTCCCGCGGCATGCCGCGTGGCGCCTGCGCGCCGTCCTGGTCGCATCATGCATGGCACTCGGCGCATGCCAGACGCCGCAGCCGCCACCTGCGCCGGTCGTCACACCCGTTCCAACGCCAGCGCCAGCCATACCACCGGTCGCAACCGCGCCGCCACGTGCGGATTTTTCGCGCATCGACTGGTCGGCGATCCCCGGATGGAATACCGACACGGTGGATGCTGCATGGCCAGCCTTCATGATCGGCTGTCGCGCGTTGGCTGCAGACCCCAAGACCCAACCGGTCTGGCAAGCACCCTGCACGGCCGCCGCTGCAATTACGCCCACCGACACGGCGACTGTTCGCACCTTTTTCGAAACCCATTTTAGCCCATACCGCGTAAGCGCCGCCGATGGCAACGCGGTCGGTCTCGTCACCGGCTACTACGAACCGCTGCTGGTAGGATCGCGAACGCGCTCCGCGCGTTTTGGTGTGCCGTTGTACGCGCCACCCGACGATCTCCTGACCATCGATCTTGCACAACTGTACCCGGAGCTGAAAGACAAGCGCGTGCGCGGTCGCGTGGAAGGCCGCCGTGTGGTTCCGTATTGGCCGCGCGCGGAGATCGAAAAAGGCGCCGCACCGCTCGCGAACAAGGCGCTGGTCTACGTAGCCGACCCGGTCGAAGCGTTCTTCCTCGAGATACAGGGCTCGGGACGCATCGACCTTGCCGATGGCACGATCATGCGCGTCAACTATGCAGATCAAAACGGCCATCCATACAAATCGATCGGACGCGTGCTGATCGATCGCGGCGATCTGCCGCTGTCGCGCGCATCGATGCAGGGCATTCGCGCGTGGGGCGAGGCCAACCCGGACAAACTGCGCGCCTTGCTCGACGAAAATCCCAGCTACGTATTTTTCCGTGAAGTGCCTGCACCGACTCCGGGTACGCTCGATGCACGCATCGATGGCCCGATCGGCACGTTGGGCGTGCCGTTGCTCGCGGGTCGCACGATTGCAGTGGATGCGCGCGTGATTCCACTGGGCGCACCCGTGTATTTGGCCACGACGATGCCGCTGACTGCCACGCCGCTGAACCGCCTGACGCTCGCGCAGGATACGGGCGGCGCCATCCGTGGCGCGGTGCGTGCCGATTTCTTCTGGGGCTTCGGTCCTGCCGCCGGTCGCGAAGCAGGGCGCATGCGGCAGGACGGTCGCATGTGGTTGCTGTGGCCGAAGGACGCGGCGCTACCCGAGCGCTAGTGCCGCTTCCGCCTGCTTGTCGGCGTGATACGACGAGCGCACCATCGCGCCCACCGCGGCGTGCCTGAAGCCCATCGCATTGGCTTCACGCTCGAACATCGCAAAACCATCGGGATGCACGTAGCGCAGCACCGGATGATGACTGGCGGACGGCTGCAGATATTGCCCAATGGTCAGCATATCGACCTGATGTGCACGTAGATCGCGCATCGTCGCCAGAATTTCGTCGTCGGTTTCACCAAGCCCCACCATCAGTCCCGATTTGGTGGGCACTCCGGGCACCTTCGACTTGAATTCCTGCAGCAACCGCAGCGAATGTGCGTAGTCGGAGCCGGGCCGCGCCTGCTTGTAGAGCCGCGGCACCGTTTCGAGATTGTGATTCATTACATCCGGCGGCGCCGCTTCGAGGATCGCCAACGCGCGATCGAGACGGCCACGAAAATCCGGCACCAGTACTTCGATCTGCGTGGCCGGTGACCGCTCGCGCACCGCGCGAATGCAATCGACAAAGTGCTGGGCGCCACCGTCGCGCAGATCATCGCGATCCACGCTGGTGATCACGACATAGTTGAGCTTCAACGCGGCAATGGTCGCGGCGAGGTTGGCCGGCTCGTCGGCGTCGAGCGGCAACGGACGGCCGTGACCCACGTCGCAGAACGGGCAGCGGCGCGTACAGATATCGCCCATGATCATGAACGTGGCGGTGCCCTTGCCGAAGCACTCGCCGATATTGG
>JBDTTY010000223.1:0-5200 GCA_040007975.1 Betaproteobacteria bacterium
CTAACGAACTAAGGTAACCGGCGTGCCGCCGGAAGCGGAAACAAGAACGAAGACCTTAACCGGCACGTCCGAGTTGACCGCTGGGTTAGGCGTTGAGCACATTGGTGTGATCTTTACGCGAACCACGGTACGCAATTACAGCGCCAATAGTGACTGCGAGGAGAGCAACAGAGCGCCCTACGTGCGGTCGCTCAAAGGCATACGCGTAGAACGGTGTCGCATACACGGCCCATTCGTAGATAAGGTAGGCGAACGAGGACATTGCCAGCAGCAGCCAACCCGTTCGCTTCCGCATAAAAATGGCTGCACCCGCAAAAATACCGAAGAAGCCGAAACAAGCCAGGAAGATGCCTCGCGTTCGCCAATGCAATACCCAATTCTCGGGATCAATGTCCTGACCGTAATTGCTCGCGAATTCAGCGATACCGTGACCGATGCTGGAATCGGTCAAAACTGCGCGAATGCCAAATACCGTGACGTATCCGTAGAACGCTAGGACTATTAGACCGATGGCACGGCGCACCATTTGGAGACGCCTAACGTGAAGTAGATTGCCTAAATCAGACGGAAAACAATCCGTCGTTCATTTGAAACTCTACTGCGAGTCGGCCAAAAAAGCTTGGCAAATCATCGCCTCGACTCCTACTAGTCGGACCTAACATGACCGTCTGCTGGAGCGCAGGCCCGCGCGGCTACGCGATCACGCGCAGAAATTCGACGACAGTGCTCCGTATACCGCTCGGGCCAGCGCCGCGTTCCGCGCACCACACCTCTGGATGCGAGCGAATTGCGCGCGATCCGCCAGAACCAATGAGTTACGATGAGGTCACAGTGTTCATCGAATCAAACGACCACGCCTCTAAATGTCGTTTATCAGCGACATTTCTGCTTTGCTCAAGATGAAAATTCTCTCTGATCCCCCGTCTTCTTCTTTCCTACGCTCAATGAAATGCTGCATTTCGCTTGGCCTCGCCGCCATCACCTTACTTTCGGCGACAGCAGCCAGGGCTTACAGCGAGTCGTTGTCGTTTCGCCTGAGCCTATCAGGTGACGTGCTCGCCGTCGCGAAGGGCAAGGCCAACAGCTGTTCACCGGTCTTCTGGCAGGCGTCATCGATCACCCGGGCCGGCAACGTCATTACGATTGTATCGACCGACCAGGGAGGCGGCTGCTTCATTCCGGTCGAGGAACAATCATACGAGGTTGTTGCCGATCTCGGTCCGCTGCCCAGCGGGCAGTACGAGGTGGCGTGGCGCCAGGTGCCACAGTCCATTTCGGCCACGCTTGTCACTGCCACACTCCAAATGCCGCGTGTCGCCAAAATTTTCGGCGGCGGTCAGCAGATCGCCCATGAGGGTTATCCGTTGCCTCGTCCGTTTATCGTGCGCGTGGTGGATGCGGAGGGTATTCCCGTGGCGAAAGCCCCCGTCGTTTTCGCGCCCGCGGTGGGGGCGGAAAGCGGCGTTCGGCGAGACAAATTCGGATTTCGAGGCTTCAATGTCGCCGCCGACCTCGCAACTTGGGGAGCAAAGCTGCCGCAATATACATTGACGACGGACAAGGACGGATACGCCATTAGTCAGGGGCCTTTGTACGATCCGTCCCCTGCCGCTTCGCTGTATGGGGCAAAAGTACAGCTACCCTTTCCGCAGAACGTGGAGACGTTCTTTTCGGTTCTTACGTTGGTGGATTGGCAGGTGCAGAACATCGGGGGTGTCGTCGTCGAGTACTTCAATGAATCGCTCGACCACTACTTCATGACCGCTAACGAATCCGAGATCAACTTGCTCGACTCTGACGCGAAACTGGGCTGGACACGTTCCGTTGGAAGTTTCGCCGCATATCCCCTCGAGCGGCCGCGTGAGCCGTCATCCGTTCCCGTTTGCCGTTTCTTTAGTGCCGGATTTACTTCTCACTTCTTCACCGCCGACCCAGCGGAGTGTGACGCCGTGGTCGCAAAGTGGCCCGACACCTGGACGCTGGAAACTCGCACAGCGTTCTGGATCCAGGTGCCGGAGCCCTTCACGGGCTTGTGCCCTACGACGACCCAACCCGTTTATCGGCTTTACAACCAGCGGGGGGATGCCAATCATCGGTATGTCACTGATCGGGCCATTCGCGACGCGATGGTTGCCAATGGTTGGGTTAGTGAAGGCGTTGGCCCCGACCGCAACGTGATGTGCGCGCCACGCTGACGGCGCACCCAGAAGCTTCGATTCAAAGTCCCTGGTCGCTGGTTCCACACGCTTGAGACGTCAACACGCTGAAAATAACAACAGCCTTTGCGCGAATCATGAATCGATCATTCCCAGCTCTATTCTGCGTACTTGTCGCTATATGGCCCGCACTCGCGCAAGCATGTTGGGTGGCGCCCTCACCCACCTATCCGGACGAGGGCGCACAGCGGTGACTGGGGGCAATTTTGGGGGCAAGTCTTACCCAATTTGAACGTGTAGCCCCGCAATGTGAATGACACCGCCCCGCCAGAAGCCCCGCCAACGCATTTAGGTTCGCGGGCGCTCACGCACCTGCATAAGGCCGCCCCATCGGGGCGATGTCGCGTTTGCGCAACGTAGTTTCAGGTCCGGCGACATCTAGACCCCAGTCTCATGGCAAACCGCTTCGATATTGTGGCCGTCCGGACCTTGACGAACGCCCCTTAGTAGTTCGGATGATAGTGTGGTCGCAGTCCCGACGCACCGTTGTCCTTTCCGCCGGCTTCCCGATTCCCGCGGGCTGCAGTGCCTTCAGAAAAAACGCCTTGCTTGCTCCGTGTCGGAAACACCCAAGCCCACATGATCAAGCATCGTCCACTCCTCACCGGTGGCAAATACGACCGGGCTGGGCTGACCCATGGCCTCCCGTCATTGCGTGATGTTCCGCAACGGAATCGACAACGGAATGCTCAGCATCAGTTCGAGATCGACGCCGTCACCTTCGATGGGCTCGAAATCAAAACTGCACAGACTGCCCAGCACAGTGCCCTCAGGATCGATCAGCGGCACGCCGCAATACGCGCGCACCTGCCCGCGCGCCGGATGACCCTCGAGCCGGACATCCTCCATCGCGTCATTCGTCACGAACTGTTCGCGGCGAGCCATCGCAAATTGGCAATACGTGGCATTGACCGGGAGGTCGGACGAGCGCTCGATCTGCGGATCATTGCGATCATAAAAATGGACGTTGCGCATCGTGTCTCCTTCGCGCCGGTACACGGCCGTAAAGCGGTACCGTCCGTGACCATTGAGATAGCGCAACGCAGCATGGGGACCATCGCGCGTTAAAATCTCGCCGAAAGTGGTGGTGGCCTGTTCCGTTGGCAAGGCAGGTGGCTTTCGAGTGATCATCCGACAATTCTCGCATGTGCTCCAACGTCGTGGCGGGTAGGCCGCTTGCCGTCGGGCCCCGATTCCGCGCAAATGGGCGATTTCGGCCCCAGTGGCCGAAAACGTCGATTTCAGTCCGCCGATGGCCGGACCTTGCTAAAGTAAGGATCGGGCTGTGCGCCACGACCCATGGAACCTCCTTCCGCCAAACCACTCAAACGACCCATGAACCGCCGACAATTTCTGCTGCAAGGCAGCGCCGCACTGGCTGGCGCCGCCGCCGTCCCCGCCGTGACGCCCGCATGGGCGCAGGCCGGCCCCGACAAAGTCGTCAAGTCCGCAACCGAATGGCGCAAACAACTGACCAAGGAACAGTTTTACGTTCTGCGGGAGGAAGGTACCGAGCGTGCGTTTACCAGCCCGCTCAACAACGAAAAGCGCAAAGGCACCTACGTGTGCGCTGGATGCGACTTGCCGCTGTTCAAGTCCGAAACCAAATATGAAAGTGGTACCGGTTGGCCCAGCTTTTATGCGGCCATACCCGGCGCCGTTGGCACCAACGTCGATTACAAGATGATCGTGCCGCGCACCGAGTATCACTGCATTCGATGCGGTGGACATCAGGGCCATGTGTTTCCCGATGGTCCCCAACCCACCGGCCAGCGCTATTGCAATAACGGCGTGGCGATCAAGTTTCAGGCGGCGTAGCGAAGGGCGCCGCACGGAAGCCGCTTGCGAGTGCAATTACGCCAGCGGCGCAACCTTGACCACTTCCTCAGCGGTGGTGATGCCGGCGGCGACTTTCATCGCACCGGACACGCGCAGTGGCTTCATGCCTTCCTTGTACGCCAGCTCGCGAATGGCGCGATCGTCGGCGTCACGCGTGATCAACCGGCGCAGCGCCGGTGTCATCAGCATGATTTCGTAGAGCCCGATGCGGCCCAGAAAGCCGGTCATCCGACATTCGAGGCAGCCTTGGGGCTGCATCACGGTGGTGGGTTTTTCGCCGCGCCACGGCGACGTGATGGTGCGCCATGTTTCGTCATCCGGCGGCTCGCCCGGCTTCTTGCAATGCGGGCACAGCGTGCGCACCAGGCGCTGCGCCATAACCCCCAGCAACGTGGACGACAACAAATACGGCGGCACGCCCAAATCGAGCAGACGCGTGACTGCGGTGGGCGCATCGTTGGTGTGCAGTGACGACAGCACGAGGTGACCGGTCATCGCGGCCTGAATGGCCATGTCCGCCGTATCGCGATCGCGCACTTCGCCGACCATGATGATGTCGGGATCCTGCCGCAGCAACGTGCGCACGCCGTTGGCAAAATCGACACCGATCGTGGTCTGCACCTGCATCTGATTGAACAGCGGCTCGATCATTTCGATCGGGTCTTCGATCGTGCACACGTTGACCTCGGGGACGGCCAGCGACTTGAGCGACGAGTAGAGTGTCGTGGTCTTGCCCGACCCTGTTGGACCGGTGACCAGGATGACGCCATTCGGCTGCTTGATCATCTGATCCCAGCGCGCGCTGTCGTCCGGCGTAAAGCCCAGGTCGGCGTAGTCGCGCACGAGAACTTCGGGCGTGAAGATCCGCATGACGAGCTTCTCGCCGAAGGCAGTCGGCATGGTCGAGATGCGCAGTTCCACTTCATCGCCTTCCGGCGAGAGCGTCTTGATGCGGCCGTCCTGCGGCCGCCGCTTCTCGACGATTTCCATCCGTGCGAGCAGCTTGATGCGCGACGTCATCGCGATCAGCACCGGCTGCGGAATCGCGTACACCTGGTGCAGCACGCCGTCGATGCGGAAGCGCACGATACCGACGTCGCGCCGCGGCTCGATGTGAATGTCGGAGGCGCGCTGCTCGAACGCGT
>JBDTTY010000224.1:0-5198 GCA_040007975.1 Betaproteobacteria bacterium
CAAGATCCTGCGGCAGGTGGATGCGCTGGCCCGTACTGACGCATTGATCGCGTCCAATACTTCATCGATCTCGATCACGACGCTGGCCGCCGTGGTATCGCGACCGGCCGACTTCATCGGCGTGCATTTTTTCAATCCGGTGCCAATGATGGCGCTGGTTGAACTCGTGCGCGGATTGCAGACGTCTACGACCACCGTGGATGCGGCCATCGACTTTGCCAAGCGCCTGACCAAGTCACCGATCGTCGTCAAGGACAGCCCCGGCTTCGTGGTCAACCGGATTCTGTGTCCGATGCTGAACGAAGCCGTATTCGCGTTGCAGGAAGGGTTGGCGTCGCCGGAGGACATCGACAATGGCATGAAATTGGGCTGCGGCCATCCGATCGGCCCGCTCGCATTGACCGACATGATCGGACTAGACGTGCTGCTTGCGGTGATGAATGTGTTCTACACCGACTTTGGCGACTCCAAATATCGTCCGCCGCAATTGTTGAAGCAAATGGTCGCGGCGGGACAGCTTGGCCGCAAGACGGGCCGCGGGTTTTACGACTACACGGAAAAGAAATGACCTACGAAACCGTATTGCTGGAGGAACGTGAGCCGGGCATCTGGCTTTTGACCATCAATCGACCCAAGGCGTTGAACGCGCTGGCACCCCAGGTGCTGGATGACATCGCGGCGGCCACGCGCGCGGTCGCCGCCGATGCGGCGGCACGATGCCTGCTGATCACCGGCGCGGGTGATCGCGCGTTTGTGGCCGGCGCCGACATCGCGGCGATGAGTGCCATGCCGGTGCTCGAAGGGCGCGAGTTTGCATTGAAGGGGCACGCCACGCTGCGCGCGTTCGAACTTGCGGCGTTTCCGGTCATCGCGCTGGTCAACGGCTTCGCGCTGGGCGGTGGCTGCGAATTGGCACTTGCTTGCGACTTCATTGTGGCCTCGGACAAGGCAACGTTTGGCCAGCCCGAAGTCAATCTCGGCATCTGCCCGGGCTTTGGCGGAACACAACGGTTGACACGCGTTGTGGGCAAGTCGATGGCGCTCGAACTGGTGACGACAGGTCGCCTGATCAAGGCCGACGAAGCATTGCGCATCGGCCTCGCCAATCACGTCGTACCGCCGGAAGCATTGCTGGACAAGGGCCTCGAGCTTGCGCGAATGATTGCCGGCAAAGGCCCGATCGCGGTGAAATTCTCGAAACACCTGGTGCAGCACGGTCAGGACATGGATCTCGCCAGCGCGAATGTGTTCGAGGCCGATGTCTTCGCGTTGTTGTGCGCCACCGACGACAAGCGGGAAGGCATGGCAGCGTTTCTGGCCAAGCGCGCCCCGAAGTTCGAAGGCCGCTAGGCAAGTCATTCGCAAGCCGCGGGCCCGTGAATGCGTCGTCGGGGAGTTGGTCGGTTCAGTCCTCGAAGAGGCGCAGTCCCGGCAGATCGGTCACCGTGATGCTACCGTACTCGATGCGCAGCAGGCCGGCTTGTTCGAGCCGCTGCAACGCCTGATTCGTGCGTTGCCGCGACAGACCGGCGAGCTGGGCAATTTCGTCCTGCGAGATGGGGAGCACCGGCCCGATGCCGGGATACAGCTGGGGGTTGTGCATGGCGGCAAGACAGCGCGCCAATCGGGCGTCCGGCCCCAGCAGCCGGTCGTGCTCGACCATCCCGATGAATTGACCCAGCCGCTCATTGAGCTGGGTAATCACGAAGCGGTTGAACGGCATGCTGGTGTCCAGCAGCCACATGAACGTTGCTTTGGGCATGAACGCGACAGTGCTGGAACGCAACGCCACCATGTCATAGCGTCGCGGCTCCTCCTTCAATAGCGAGCCCTCGCCAAACCAGCTGCCCGTGGCCACGCCAAGGAAGCTCATCGGCTTGCCTTCGGCCGATACGTTGCTCATCTTGAGAAGACCATCGACGACACCGATCCACGCGTCGACCGGCTGCCCCTTGTGACAGGCCAGTGCGCCCGCTGCAACTTCGCGTGTCACGGTCTCGGACGCAACGCGCGCCAAGGCCTCGGCGTCCAAGCCGGAAGTCCACAGGCTTACCCCCAGCAGGTCGTCAATATTCCGCATTGCAGCAATCAAGTCCGCCTTGGAATTGTCCGTCTAACGACATCCTTGGTGCATGATTGCACTTAGAGTCACTTCCGGTTGACCGAATTCTAAACGGCTCGGGGATGCGGTGCTGCGCCTCCCTGCGGCGGTAGGCGGTTGGCCGGTGCGAGACGGAGGACGCAATGGAGGATCGGCAGGACACGTTTCCACGGTTGCTGCTGCACCACGCGCGGGTGCGGCCGTTGCATCCGGCTACCCGCGAGAAAGACCTGGGGATCTGGCAAACGTGGACGTGGCGTGACGTTGCCGCGGAAGTCCGCGCGCTGGCCTGCGGCCTGGCCGCGCAGGGATTCAAGCGCGGCATGCATCTCGCCATCATCGGCGACAACCGGCCTCGACTGTATTGGTCGATGTGTGCGGCGCAGGCATTGGGCGGCATTCCAGTGCCGATGTATCAGGATGCGCCGGCCACCGATCTCGTGTTCGTGCTCACTGATGCGGAGATCGCGTTCGCGATCGTCGAAGATCAGGAGCAGGTCGACAAGATGCTCGAGGTGCAGCCGCAGGTGTCGACACTCGCACACATTTATTTCGACAACGATCGCGGCTTGCGCAATTATGAAACGGTGATGAGCTACGAGCGGCTGCAGCAGCTCGGGCGAGAATTCGATGCGGCGAACCCCGATTTCTACGACCGAGAAATCGCAGCGGGCGCCGCCACCGATACGGCGATCATGTTGTACACCTCCGGCACCACCGGCAAGCCCAAAGGCGTGTGTCAGACGCACTCCGCACTGATCAGCGCGGCGCGTGGCGGCATCGAATTCGACCACCTGACGGCCGACGAGTCGATCCTGTCGTACCTGCCGATGGCCTGGGTGGGTGACAATCTCTTTTCGTATGCGCAGGCGCTGGTGGCGGGCTTCACGATCAATTGTCCCGAATCGGGCGAGACGGTGATGACGGATCTGCGCGAAATTGGCCCCACCTATTATTTTGCCCCGCCACGCGTGTTCGAAAACCTGCTGACCCAGGTCATGATCAGGATGGAGGACGCGGGCGCGATCAAGCGCAGAATGTTCCATCACTTCATGGGCGTGGCGCGCCGGTATGGCGCCGAAATTCTCGACGGCAAATCGGTCAGCATGGGTGCTCGCCTTAATTATGCGATCGGCAACGTGATGATCTACGGCCCGCTGCGCAACGTTCTTGGCATGAGCCGCATCCGGGTGGCCTACACCGCCGGCGCGGCGATCGGCCCTGACCTCTTCCGCTTCTACCGGTCGATCGGCATCAACCTGAAGCAACTCTATGGCCAGACGGAAACCTGCGCCTATGTATGTCTGCAGCCTGATGGCGACGTCAGGCTCGACACGGTGGGTCTGGCCGCGCCCAACGTCGAATTGAAGATCGGCGACAACGGTGAAGTGCTGGTGCGGGGGCCGATGCTGCTGAAGGAATACTACAAGCGGCCCGATGCAACACTGGAATCGATCGATGCCGACGGCTTTTTCCGCACGGGTGACGCCGGATTCTTCGATGACGCCGGGCAATTGAAAATCATCGATCGCTCCAAGGATGTGGGCAAACTTGCCAACGGCATGATGTTTGCGCCCAATTACATCGAGAACAAGCTGAAATTTTTTCCGCACATCAAGGAGGCTGTGGCCTTCGGGCACGATCGTGACAGCGTGTGCGCGTTCATCAATATCGATCTCGGGTCGGTCGGCAACTGGGCCGAGCGGCGCGGACTTGCGTACTCGGGCTATACCGATCTCGCGCAGAAGTCCGAGGTTCGGCAATTGATCCAGGAATGCGTCGAGAAGGTCAACGCGGAACTCGCGGGCGAAGTGGGCGTTGCCAATTCGCAGGTGCGCCGCTTCCTGATTCTGCACAAGGAACTTGACCCTGATGACGACGAGTTGACGCGCACACGCAAGGTACGCCGCGGCTTTGTCGCGGAAAAATATGCGGTACTGGTCGACGCGCTTTACGGCGGCAAAGCGGTCGAACACATCGAGACGCAGGTGCGTTTCGAAGATGGCCGCACCAACATGGTGGCAGCCGACCTCGTGATCATGGACGCCAAGACGTTTGCGCCCACGACCAAGGCGGCGGCATGAAAGCTGCACGTGCATCGGGTGGCGACGCATGACCATTGCCGCACGCCATAGCGGCGACGTCATCCTGAAGCTCGACAACATTTCGCTGGCGTTCGGTGGCGTAAAGGCGCTCACCGATATCAGTTTCGATGTGCGCGAGCACGAAGTGCGCGCGATCATCGGCCCCAACGGCGCCGGAAAGAGTTCGATGCTCAACGTGATCAATGGCGTCTATCGACCGCAGCACGGGACGATCACGTATCACGGCAAGGTGCGCCATGACATGAATACCCACGATGCTGCCATGCAGGGCATCGCGCGGACGTTCCAGAACATTGCTTTGTTTCGCGGCATGACCGTGCTCGATAACATCATGACCGGGCGCAATCTCAAGATGAAATCGTCGATCTTTGCGCAGGCGCTGTGGATCGGTCCTGCGCGACGCGAGGAGCTTGCCAATCGAAAAAAGGTCGAGGAGGTAATCGACTTTCTCGAGATCCAGCACATTCGCAAGACGCCGGTAGGGCGCTTGCCGTATGGTTTGCAGAAGCGGGTGGAGCTTGCCCGCGCGCTGGCCGCCGAACCCTCGATGCTGTTACTCGATGAGCCGATGGCGGGAATGAACGTCGAGGAAAAACAGGACATGTGCCGATTCGTTCTCGACGTCAATGAACAGTACGGCACCACGATTGTGCTGATCGAGCATGACATGGGTGTGGTGATGGATATTTCCGATCGCGTCGTCGTGCTCGATTACGGCAAGAAAATTGGCGATGGCGCCCCCGAGGACATCCGGGTCAACCAAGCGGTAATCGACGCGTATCTTGGCGTCGCCCATTGATCGACTGAAGCCCCATGTCATTTTTCCTGGAAGTGTTGATCGGCGGGCTGCTATCGGGCGTGATGTATTCGCTGGTGGCGCTGGGCTTTGTGCTGATTTACAAGGCATCGGGCGTGTTCAATTTCGCGCAGGGCGCAATGGTGTTTTTTGCCGCACTGACCTTTGTCGGCCTGACCGAGGTCGGGCTTTCGCC
>JBDTTY010000225.1:0-5171 GCA_040007975.1 Betaproteobacteria bacterium
ACAGGCAACGTGGATGGGTGGGCATGATCGTGATCCTGATCGCGTTGGCGATCGTGGCGTGGATGTCGAAGGACGCGTTAATGAAATACGGCCTGCTCGCCGGTAGCGGGGGCACGCGCGTGGTGAAGGGTGGCGGGGCGATGCCGGGCGAGCGCACCGGGTCTCCCGTGGCGGGTGCGGTCGATGGCATGGATCCGAGCGTTTCCGCGCCGACGCCGACCGCGGCGCTGGAAAAAGCCCGTGCGCTCGAAGGGCAGATGCAACGCGCGGCCGAAAGCGCCGCGAGCAAGATGCCCTGACCCGAATGCGGCCTTCGCGGCCGGGTAGGGCATAATTCGGGCCGTTGCTGCCCGTGGTCCCCGCGATGAACAAAAACTACCCGCATCCCTACATTGCCCGCGAGGGTTGGCCGTTTCTTGCCGGCGCCATCGTCGTTTCCGCGCTGCTCACCGGCTGGGGCTACGGCTTTCTGGCCTTTATCGCGTGGCTGGTCACCGGCTTCATGCTGCAATTCTTCCGCGATCCACCGCGGGAAATTCCGGATACACCCAACGTCGTGCTCTCCCCCGCCGATGGACGCGTGGTCAAGGTCGAAAAGGTGCGCGACCCCTATCTTGATCGCGACGCGCTGAAGATCAGTGTGTTCATGAACGTGTTCAACGTGCACTCGAATCGCAGTCCGGTCGACGGCGACGTGATCAATCGCTGGTATCACCCCGGCAGTTTTCTCAATGCCGCACTGGACAAGGCCTCGCTTGAAAACGAGCGCAACGCGTTGCATATCCGGAGCGCCTCCGGTCAGGACGTGACCTGTGTGCAGATTGCAGGGCTGATCGCACGACGTATCCTGTGTTACGTCGAGCCCGGCGCCAAACTCACGCGAGGGCAGCGTTACGGCTTCATACGCTTCGGTTCGCGCGTCGACGTTTATCTCGACCCGCAGGCCAAGCCGCGTGTGGCGGTGGGGGACACGGTAGCCGCCACCGAAACCATACTGGCCGAACTGCCCTGACGAGCATCAACGATGCAAGACTACGACACCGAACGTGTGGTTCTCAAAAACCGCATCCGCCGTCGGGGCATTTACCTGTTGCCCAACCTCTTCACGTTGGCGGCGCTGTTCGCGGGGTTCTACGCAATCGTACAGGCGATGAACCTCAATTTTGACCTTGCCTCGATCGCGATCTTTTTTGCCATGGTGCTCGATGGCCTTGATGGTCGCGTGGCGCGCCTCACCAAGACGCAAAGCGCATTCGGTGCCGAGTTCGACAGCCTGTCCGATATGGTGTCCTTTGGTGCTGCGCCGGCGCTGATCATGTACGAATGGGTGTTGCGTGACATGAACAAGTGGGGCTGGGTGGCCGCGTTTCTGTATTGCGCATGCGCGGCTCTGCGGCTCGCCCGTTTCAACACGATGCTCGACGTGGCCGACAAGCGCTGGTTCACCGGCATTCCCAGTCCTGCGGCGGCTGCCTTGGTGGCCGGCTTTGTGTGGATCGTCGACGACTACAATCTCGACCCCGAATCCATTCGCTGGCTGGCGTTGGGCGTGACGGTATTTGCTGGACTGACAATGGTCAGCAACCTCAAATACTGGAGCTTCAAGACCATCAATCTGCGCAAGAGCGTGCCGTTCTTCGTGATCCTGCTGTCCGTGGCGGGCATCGTGCTGCTGACGCTCTATCCGCCGCTGGTGCTGTTTGCAGGCTTCGTTGCGTACGCGCTTTCCGGTTATGTGGTCGGCGTCTGGCAATGGTTTCGCCGGGGTCGTCCCGGCGCGACGCACTGATGGCAGCGATGTCGGTTACCCCGGCGCGTATCGCCGTGCTGGTGCCCTGCTACAACGAAGCGTTGACGGTCGCGAAGGTCGTTGCCCAGTTTCGTGCGGCACTGCCCGATTGCATCGTCTACGTGTACGACAACCGCTCCACGGATGGCACCGGCGACATTGCGCGAGGTGCCGGGGCCGTTGTCCGTCGCGAAGAGCGGCCGGGCAAGGGCGGCGTGATGCGCCGGATGTTTGCGGAGATCGACGCCGATATCTACGTCGTCACCGATGGCGATGCGACCTACGACGCCGAGCGCGCACCCGAAATGGTTGAACGTCTGCAGCGTGATGACCTCGATGTGGTCACCGGCATCCGCGATCACGAAAACCGGGACGCCGCCTATCGAAGCGGACATCAGTTTGGCAACCAAGCGTTCAACTGGCTGCTCGGCGTACTGTTCGGCGAGCGTCCCACCGACATGTTTTCGGGCTATCGCGCAATGTCGCGGCGTTTCGTCAAGTCGTTTCCGGCCGAGGCGCGCGGCTTCGAGATCGAAACGGAATTGACCGTACACGCGCTCGATTTGCGTGTGCCCGTGGCCGAGGTGCGCACGCGTTACTTCGAGCGGCCGGAAGGATCGGCCAGCAAATTGTCGACGTATCGCGATGGACTGCGCATTCTGGCGACCATGGCCAAACTGTTTCGCGACATTCGGCCGCTGCCGTTTTTTGGCACCGTCGCGGTACTGCTCGCGTTGGTCGGACTGATGCTCGGCGCGGAGGTCGTCGTCGAGTACATGCGCACCAGACTGGTGCCGCGGCTGCCAACGGCGGTGTTGGCGACGGGACTGATGTTGCTGGCGTCGCTATCGATCGCGTGCGGCCTGATTCTCGACAGTGTCGCGCGGGGACGGCGCGAGGCAAAGCGGCTGGCCTATCTTGCGGCGGCAGACCGCAAAGTCTGAATGCGGACGATCTAGGGCCGCTCGTAGTCGCGTACGCGATACAACCGGCACAACTCGAGCTTGCTCGTGAGCATCTTGGTCGTGATCTCGGCGCACGACGTCTGATCACGCCACAACCGATGTGGCAACAGATTGTTCGATCCGCCGCCGGCAGGGGCTGTCAACTGATAGATCGGACCCTGATGTTGCGCGATCGTCTCATTCACCAGATCGGCCATCTTCGTCCGACGCGACGGATCGTTGACGTTGTTGGCGACACCGAGGTGCTTCGCGTCGCGCGGAAATGACGGCAATACATAGCTCACCGGTTGATCGGTCGTGATCAACACGAGCGCGTTGGGTTCAACTTTCGGCATCTCGACCTCGAACCACTGGTTGCCAAAGTCGATGCGCCACCAGTCGGTCGGTCGGGTCGTTGCGATGATCACCACGGCAACCACGATGGCGATGCCGGCGGCGTAACCGGGCCGCAGCAGTCGCCACAAAAAAGTCACGATCAGCGCGCCGGTGAGAAGGTCAAGCGTGAGCAGATAGCGATACACCGAGTGCTGCGCGGTCCACAGCAGGAATGACGTCAGGAAGAAAATGCTGATCAGCCGCCACGCGGCGCTGACGCCAGCCTGCACGACCGGATAGGGCCGACTACTCAATCGATGCGACCACCATGCCGCGGCGGCCAGCAACGCCAATAAATACGTCATCGCCACGCGCCCGTCGCGATACGGAACTTCGGTGACATAGAAAGGCTCGGGCGCAATCAGGCGAAACGGAAACAACACCCAGTCGATGAACTGGTGCGGGCCGTACTGGCGGGACAAGACTTCGTACTCGCCCCACCATGGCGACTTGATCCATTGATTGCCGTAGGGAAAGATCGGGCTACCAAAGTGCGTCCACAGCGCCCATGCCCACGGGCCGAGTGCAATGGCGACGCCGGCGAGCACGCCGAGACCAAACACAAAGGCCTCGACGAACGTGCGCACCATTGCTTGTCGCGTGTACGGCCCGCGCAACAGGATAGCCAGACACAAACCGACGGCAAAGGTGGCCGCCGTGAGTTTGGACCCCGACGCGAGACCGCACAGCAAACCGGCCAGGAGCAATGTGCGCCGTGATAGTGCCGTGGCAGGCGCTTTGGCGACGGCGCGCGCGACCAGCCATAGCGCCGCCAGCAACAATGCCACCAGCGGCCACTCGTTCATCGTGGTGCCGAGCACGCCGATGCCGATGGCCGAGGTCATGCCCATCGCAAAGGCGCACACGATGGCGATCCACCGTTCTTGTTTCGGTAGGTCGTCGAACAGCACGAACAGCAGCTTGATCAGGAAAAATCCAGCGATGCCTGTCGGCACCGCAAGCATCGCGGCAATCCATTCTGGAGGCCAAGCGGCGGCCACCATCGCGTAGAACGGAAGATCGAGCAGGGCGTTGTGATACGTCTGCAACTGCGCGGCGGCCACGTCCCACGTGAAGATGCGGCCCGATACCCACGCCCACGGGTTGTAGTAGTGATAGTTCTGCAGGTCCCAGTTGGCGTCCTGCCGCAGCACTATCGACGCCCCCATCGCGGCCGCGATGCACGCGATGAGCAGCACAATATTGGCAGCCACGTCGAGGCGGCGATTGCGGGTAACCATGAGCGAGGCGACGGCGGGCAGAGGCAGCGGTTGGAGGGGAGGGCAGGGGCCGCTCCGGGGCGTGGAGCGCGCCAGTGATCGGTATTGTGGGTCGTGTTGCAATGGCGCCCGATTATGCCACTGCACCGCAGATCGTCGGCACCCCCTCTTGCAGCCGCCTGCAACTTCCGCTATGGTTGAGGCTATGAGCAGCTATTTCACCACCGCCCCCAGCGCCCGGAGCATTCGTTCCGCGTTTGCGCTCGCCCTCGGCGGACTGCTGTTGCTGCTGCGCCCCGCGCGCACATAAAACCCCCTTCCAATTCGAGTTTCGCCCCCATCGTCCGAAGTCAGGACGCCGAGGTCCATTGTTCATTCCGGCCGCCCGTGGCCGGGCAAGGGAATCCCCGATGAAGATCGATCCTGCCGTCAAGTACAAGCCGTTTGCGCCCATCGACATGACCGACCGAACGTGGCCGTCGCGCGTGATCACGCGGCCGCCGATTTGGTGCAGTGTGGATCTGCGCGACGGCAACCAGGCGCTGATCGAACCGATGGATGCCGAGCGCAAGCTCCGCATGTTTCGCCTACTGGTGAAGATGGGCTACAAGGAAATCGAAATCGGCTTTCCTGCGGCGTCGCAAACAGACTTCGATTTCGTGCGCAAACTGATCGAGGAAAACCTGATCCCTGACGATGTCAATGTTCAGGTGTTGACGCAGGCGCGGGCGCCGCTGATCGAGCGCAGCTTCGAAGCGCTGAAGGGTGCCAAGCGCGCCATCATGCATCTTTACAATTCGACGTCCACCACGCAACGACGCG
>JBDTTY010000226.1:0-5164 GCA_040007975.1 Betaproteobacteria bacterium
GGTACAAAATGCGCAAGAACCGGATGGTCAGCGAAACCATGCTGAAGCTCGCCGAAAAAGGCGTCCTGCCGACGACTGAGGCGCTGCAGGCCCTGGGGGCGGGTCGTGCCATCCCGGCGCTCAACGCCATGTCCGCCGGCTTGCCGCTGACCGAGCAGGCACAGGTGCTGCGCAAGACCGCTGCATGGTCCGATTTGCGCCGGGGCGTGATCATGGGCGCGATCGGCTTTGCGATCTGCATGTATTCGCTGATCAACCATGGTTCGGCCAACTGGTTCGGACTAGTCCTGCTGTTCGTCGGCCTCGGCTATGGTGTGCTCTGGTATTTCGAAGATCAGCAGGTCACCGCGTCGCGCGCCATCGGTATCCCACCGGCTGCGCCACCCAAGGACCCCATCAATTGAGCCTGCCATGCCCACGTACATGGTCGACCATCCCTCTACCGGCCCGGCGCGGGCGCCGACCGCCGCGGCTTCGCGCCTGACGAATCGCCATGGCCGAGCCGGCGGTATCGGACGCGCAGCTGATTGCGCGCGCACTGGTCACGGACGACCGGCATGCGTTTACGGAACTGGTCAAGCGACACCAGTCGAGCGTCCGCGCGTGCCTGCGCAAACTCGCTGCCGACAACCACGCACTGGCGGACGATCTGGCACAGGAAACGTTCATTCTCGCGTGGCGCAATCTGGCCTCATTTCGGCAGGAAGCGCGCTTTTCGACGTGGCTCTATCGTATCGCTACCAATTGCTGGCTGGCCAACAATCGCAAGCGTCGCGAAGAGTTGTTGGGCGACCGCGCGGATGCCATACCTGAAGGCGAAGACGACAACATGCGCCACATCGACGATGCACACGCCGACCATGCGCGGGAGACCTCGCTCAAGGTCGATCTCGAACGTGCGCTGGCCGCGCTGTCCGAGAGCGAGCGCGCCGCGATTGTGCAGTGCTACCATAATGACCTGACGCACGAAGAGGCCGCCTACGTCCTCGATTGTCCGATCGGCACGGTCAAGACGCATGTGCTGCGCGGCAAGCAAAAACTGAAGGCGGCGCTGGCCGCCTACGCACGGTGATCCGATGATGAACACCATCCACGACAGTACCAACAGCCCCGGGTCGCCCGCCGATGCATGGCTCGACGACTTGCTGACGGCCGACGGCGCAACACAGCGCGCCGCCTATATCGACGACGCCGGGTTCACCGCACGCGTGGTCGCGGAGTTGCCGCGTCCGGCCGCGCTGCCGGCATGGCGCCGCCCGATGCTGGTCGCGCTTTGGGGCGCTGCGTTGATTGCGTTGGTGGTCGCGATGCCGTCACTGTTCGTCGACCTGTTGCGCGAGGCCAATCTATTGCTTTCGGCGCAGCCGTTTTCGCTGGTCAATATGGGGATGGTCCTCATGGCGCTGATCGCGCTGACATGGGGTGCTGCCGCCTACTCGCTGCGCGAAAACGACTGACGCGTGATGCGGTCGCCCAACGGCGGCAACGCGGTCGGCGGCGGGAACGAATTCGCGCCCGCCGTTCAGGGCTGATGCGGGTTGCGTAATTCGCGCCGCAGCACCTTGCCGATCGGCGTCTTGGGCAACGAATCGCGAAATTCCACGTGCCGGGGCAACTTGTACCCGGTCAACTGCGATTTGCAGTGCTCGATCATCGCCTCCTTGGTGAGGCCGGGGTCCTTGCGCACGATCACGATCTTCACCGCTTCGCCTGACTTGTCATCAGGCACGCCCACGGCGCCGCATTCGAGCACGCCCGGATGCGATGCGACGACGCTTTCAATCTCGTTGGGATAGACGTTGAATCCGGAAACCAGAATCATGTCCTTCTTGCGGTCGGTGATCGTGAAGTAGCCGTTGCCGTCGACATGGCCAACGTCCCCGGTCTTCAACCAGCCGTCCTGCATCACTTTCGCGGTTTCTGCCTCGTTGTTCCAGTAGCCCGCCATCACCTGCGGACCACGGACGCAGATCTCGCCTGTATGCGCTTCAATGTTGTCGTTGCCGGTCCATGGCGACAGCTCGTTGAAATTGTCGTCTCGAATCGAGACATCGGTCGATGGAATCGGCAAGCCGATCGAGCCATTCCATGGCGAGGCAAGCGGAACCGCACACACCCCCGGTGACGTTTCCGTCAATCCGTAGGCTTCGGTGATCGCGTGTCCGGTCACCTTTTGCCAGCGCTCGGCGATCGGTCTTTGCACCGCGGCGCCACCGCCGACCACCACTTTCAGCGCCGAAAAATCGAGCTGATCGAAGCCAGGCGTATTCAGCAAGCCGTTGAACAGCGTGTTGACACCCGTCATCACGCTGAACTTCCATTGCCCGAGTTCCCTGACGAAGGCGGGCATGTCGCGCGGGTTGGTGATGAGCACCGTAAGACTTCCCCACTTCATGAACGACAACGTCGACGTGAGGCAGAAGATGTGATACAGCGGCAGCGGAGCGATCACGATTTCGGTGGCCTCCTTGAAGCTGCTCGATACCCATAGACCCGTCTGCTCAACATTGGCGAGAACGTTGCGATGCGTCAGCATCGCACCTTTGGAGACGCCGGTCGTGCCGCCCGTATATTGAAGAAACGCTATGTCTTCGCGCGCCACCGCCACCGGCGTCAACGTTGCACCCGCGCCTCGCGCCAGCGCATCACGAAAATTGATGGCGCCCGAAATGTGCCACGCCGGCACCATCTTCTTCACTTTCTTGATCACCAGGTTGACGAGCCAGCGCTTCGGGATCGGCAACATATCGCCAACCTGCGTCGTGATCACATGCTTGACTGGCGTATCCGCGCATATCTGCTGCAGCGTGCACGCGAAGTTTTCCAAAACGACGATGGCCTTGGTCCCCGAGTCGCACAACTGGTGCTGCAACTCACGCGGCGTGTAGAGCGGATTGACGTTGACCACGACCATCCCGGCGCGAAGAATGCCGAAGATCGCGACCGGATATTGCAACAGGTTGGGCGACATGATTGCGACGCGATCGCCTTTGCCCATACCCGGAAGGCTCTGCAGAAACGCCGCGAAATCACGCGACAGGCGATCAAGCTCCGCAAAGTCCATCGTGTGGCCCAGATTGTGAAAGGCCGGCTTGTCGGCAAACTTGGCAATCACCTGGTCGAGCAGGTCCGGGATGGACGCATACAAATCGGCGTTGACCTCGGCCGGCATGCCGGCCGGATAGTTCTTGAGCCAGATCTTGTCCACGTTTACTTCCTCCTGATGCCGATTTTTAAGTTGGGCGACCGGACGTACTATTGCACACCGCCCGTCATCGTTCGAGGATTGTCGCAGGCGAGCAATTCATGCGAAGTTCTATGCGACGTTGTACGCGAACCCGCAGGCGAGGCTTCAGCCTCGCGTTGGACGATCGAGCGAGGCTTAAAGCCTCGACTACCGCCTCGCCTACTGCGTCGTATCCGGTTCGACGATCGCCGATACGCGAAACGCGCGGCGCACACCATTGCGATGTTGATCGGCCATGGCTTCGTAAGCGGCCTCGAGCGCGCGCGCGGTACTTGCGGTGTCGAAGAGCGGACTGTCGCGACCAGGGCCCGCCAGATGCGACTTCAATCGTGCGATCTCGACCGGATCGCGCGCCAATCGGATCGCCGCTGCCACGTAGGCATCCGCTGAAGGCATCACCAGCTCGGGCAGTCCGACGGTCGTCAGCAAGCTGGCGCCCACGCGCCCGGCAAACGTCGAGCCGCTCACGGTCAACATCGGGCAACCTGCCCACAACGCATCGCTGCCGGTCGTGTGTGCGTTATACGGCCACGTGTCTAGAAACAGGTCCGCGCGGCGATAGAGCGCCAGGTAGTCGGCGTTCGGACGGTGTCGTGCAAACACGAGCCGCGCAGGCGCAACACCGCGCACTTCGGCCTCGCGGCGCAGATGGGCGATCGCCGGATCGTCCTCGGTACGCACCAGCAACCACAGTACCGATGCCGGCGTCGCCTTCAATATCGCCATCCAGGCATCGAAAACCTGTGGATTGATCTTGTAAGTCTGATTGAAGCTGCAACACACAAATCCGGTTTCCGGCAGACCAAGCTCCACTCGCGTCGGCGAGTCGGCGATCGGCCGCTCCCGGTCGTTGATCTGATAGCAGCCGGGGATCACGGCCAACGTCTCGGCGTAGTCGGCCGCATGGGCCGGTGGCGTGACGATTGCATCGCCAATCAGGTAGTCGACCAACCCTCCACCCAGCGTACCGGGGTACCCGAGGTAATGGACGAGAATGGGCGCAGGCCGTTGCGCCAGTACCAGCGGCGACGCGCCCTCCGTGTGCCCCTTGAGGTCAATCAGAATATCGATGCTGTCACCGCGGATGACGTCAGCCATTTCCATCGGGTTGCGACCGTGCAAATCCACGAAGCGATCAAACGCACGCACCAGACGCGCACGCATCGGTGAATGATCATCGCGCCCGATCGAATACGCGATCACTTCGAAGCGGCTGCGATCATGGTGCTCGAACAACCCGGCCGCGAGAAACGCCGTGGCATGGCTGTGGAAGTCGGCGGAGAAGTATCCGATGCGCAACCGCCCGGTGCCAAGCACGCGCCGCCGCGACGCGGGCGGTGCGCCGGCCAGCGCCTTGATCCACCATTGCGCGCACTGCCGTTGTTCCGCGCGTGTCGATGGCAACGACAACAATGCAAATGGCGACAGTGCCGGCATTTGCGCCGCCACACCGGCGCGATAACGATTGACGAGCGAATCGCGATCGCGCCAATCGGCAAGGCGTGCACGCAGAAACGTCAGTTGCGACAACGCGGCGCCATGGTCGGGATCGATGCGCAGCACGTTCTCGTAGGCCGCCGCTGCCCCGTCGAGATCCATCAAGCGAAATTCGAGCAGGCCGGCAAGTTCGAAGCGCAGCGTCGCTGACATCGGATGGCGCGCCAATGCCTTTTCAAGCGTCTGCCGTGCCTTGTCGTGCGCGCCGATGCCGATCTCGATCTGCGCCTTCAGACCCGCGTGGCTTTCCTGATCAGGTGCAAGGTTGGCGGCATGGGTGACCGCATCCAATGCTTCAAGCATGCGTCCTTGCGGCTGCAGCGCAAGGGCCAGGATGAACCATCCGATCGCATGATTGCCGTCCCGCGCCAGCAGTTGCCGCGCGGCGGCCTCGGCGTCCACGTGGTGGCCCCCTCCAAG
>JBDTTY010000227.1:0-5158 GCA_040007975.1 Betaproteobacteria bacterium
CAAGTCCGAGCCTCCAACAAACAATGGGAGTCTGACCCAAATTGTTTCCCGGGCAGCCACCCACGCCCCACCGCAAGCGCACCCCACCGAACGAGGCTGAAGCCTCGCCTACGAAGTCACGTTACGCAGGTCAACGCAATCACGTTACGCAGGTCAGCAAATTTGCGTTACGCAGGTCAGCGCAATTACGTCGCGCGAATCACTGGGATTACCGCGTCGAGATCGAACGCCGGCAATCCCTCTGCCGCACGATCCGCCGCGGCTTCGAGCTGCGGATCGACATCGAATGCGATATCGCCGTTGGGCTCCGGGCGATTGGTGGCGCGCACGGCGGCAAAATCCTGCAATGTTCGATCCAGCAGATGGCTCGACTCGACTTTGGCCAGCGCATTGAAAATCGATTCGACGCGACCGGGATGCTTGCGCTCCCATTCGCGCAGCATCAATCCGACTTGCTGGCGCTGCAGATTTTCCTGCGAGCCGCACAGCGTGCATGGGATCAGCGGAAACTGGCGCAACTCGGCATACCGTGCGAGATCGCGTTCGCGCACGTAAGCCAACGGTCGGATCACGACATTCTTGCCATCGTCGGACACGAGCTTGGGCGGCATCGTCTTCAACTTGCCGCCAAAAAACATGTTGAGAAAAAACGTCGCGAGAATGTCATCGCGATGATGACCGAGCGCAATCTTGGTGGCACCCAATTCGCCGGCCACGCGATAAAGCACGCCGCGCCGCAGGCGCGAACACAGCGAGCACATCGTCGCGCCTTCCGGGATCAGGCGCTTGACCACGCTGTACGTATCCTGCTCGGCGATGTGATACGCAATGCCAAGGCCATCGAGATAACGAGGCAAGACGTCGGCGGGAAATCCTGGCTGCTTCTGATCGAGATTGACGGCGACGAGGTCGAAAGGCACCGGCGAACGCCGGCGTAGCGCCAGCAACACATCAAGCAACGCGTAGCTGTCCTTGCCCCCGGACAGACACACCATCACGCGATCACCAGCTTCGATCAACGCATAGTCGCCGATCGCCTCGCCCACCTGGCGCTGCAGGCGGCGCGTGAGCTTGTTGGCTTCGTATTCCGCGCGGCGCGGATCGCGCGCTGGCGCCGATGGGGCCGGTTGTGGAATGACGGATGTGTTCATCGCCGGGATTTTACCCGAGCGTGCAGTGGTAGCATCGTCGGCGCGCCACTCCTGTCGCTGTCCTCCCACGTTCCTGCCCATGACCGCCACCCTGCCATTGCTTCGCTTGTCCGCCAGTTTTGATGCGGGCGCTATCGAGATCGAGGACGCCACGTCGTCGACCGACCTGCGCGTGCGATTGCGCGCGGATTCACATGCCGACATCCGGCAGTGGTTCCACTTCCGCGTGCAGGGCGGGCGGGATCAACCGCTGACGATTCGTTTCACCAACGCGGGTGCGGCGACCTATGTCGAGGGTTGGCGCGGCTACCAAGCGGTCGCATCCTACGATCGCGATGACTGGTTTCGCGTGCCAACTTCATTCGATGGTCGCGAGATGATCATCACGCATACCCCCGAACGTGACAGCGTGTACTACGCGTATTTCGAACCGTATTCGTGGGAGCGGCACCTCGATCTTCTGGGCTTCGCCGAGGATTCACCGTTGGCGCGTGTCACTGCATTGGGTGGCACGGTCGAGGGCCGCGACATGGACCTGATCACGATCGGCACCCCAGGGCCGGGCAAGAAGTCCTTGTGGGCCATTGCGCGTCAGCATCCGGGCGAAACGATGGCCGAATGGTTTGTCGAAGGGTTGCTCGAGCGCTTGCTTGATCCCGCCGATCCGGTGGCGCGAGTGGTGCTGGAGCGGGCGGTGGTGCATCTCGTCCCCAACATGAATCCGGACGGCAGCGTGCGCGGCAACCTGCGCACCAACGCGGCCGGCGCCAATCTCAATCGGGAGTGGAAGGAGCCTTCACTGGAACGCAGTCCGGAAGTCTTCCATGTGCGTGCGGCCATGCAGGCGCGTGGAGTCGATGGCTTTCTCGACGTACACGGCGACGAGGGCCTGCCGTATGTTTTCACCGATGGCAACGAGCGGCTCGCCAACTATGCGGCACGCATGCAGGGGCTGGAAGAGGGCTTCAAATCGGCGCTGATGGCGGCCAATCCTGATTTTCAGACGGTGCATGGCTATCCGTCCAACAAGGTCACCAAGGTCAATTTGAGCCTCGCGTCGAAATGGGTGGGCCATACGTTTGGCGGATTGGCACTCACGATCGAGATGCCCTTCAAGGACAACGCCAACCTGCCCGATGCGCACCGTGGCTGGAGCGGCGCGCGGTCACACCGGCTTGGCGCCGACGCGTTGACGGCCTTTGTGGCGGTGCTCCCGTCGTTGTGACGCGGCGGCGGCGCCTCAAGTAGACTCCTCCTATACCGCCAGCGGCGGCGGGCAAGTCCACGCAAGGAGGCTCGGTGCAGACGATCCTGATCGCCAATCCGAAGGGCGGCAGCGGCAAGACGACACTTGCCACCAATATTGCCGGGTGGCTCGCCGGCAAGCGGCAACGCGTGGCGTTGCTGGACGAGGATCCGCAGCGTTCGACGTCGCAATGGCTGGCGCGTCGCCCCGCATTGTTTCCGCCGATCGCCGGATTTACCGACGCCTCCGGCAAGAAGGAGTTGAAACACGTCGCGCCCGATTGGCTGGTGATCGATAGCCCGGCCGGACTGCACGGCGAGGCACTGCGCGATGCGCTGCGGCGTGCCGACGCGATGATCGTACCCGTGTCGCCATCAGCGTTCGACATGGCGGCCACCCAGCAATTCTTTGCCAACATCGCCGGCAACAAGGTAATGCGCGAAGGCGAACTGCCGATTGCTCTCGTGGCGATGCGCGTGGATTCTCGTACCAACTCGGCCACGGAGCTGGACGACTTTCTCAAGGAACTTAAACTGCCGGTGGTGGCGCATTTGCGCACGACGCAGATCTACGTGCGTTGCGCGCGCGATGGGCTGTCGGTGTTCGATTTGCCGCGCTCACGCGGCGAGCAGGATCAGGAACAGTGGCGACCTTTAACGCGATGGATTGCCCGGCACGCCGCGGTGCGTAGCGGTTGAGCGCGTGCTGACCGTGTAGGCGAGGCTTCAGCCTCGTACGAGGCACCCCGCGGGGCCACCCGCGACGCTGAAGCCTCGACTACGGCGAACAAACAAAAGGCCGGTCGCCCTTGCGGGCGCCGGCCTTTGTTGCAACTTGAAACTGCTTACTTCTTGGCAGCGTCTTTGGCAGCGTCGACAGCCTTGGCAGCGGCGTCTTTGGTCGCGTCGGCGGCGTTGCTGGCAGCAGTGGCGGTAGCAGCGGCAGCATCCTTGGCGCCGGCAGTGACGTCCTTGGCGGCATCCTTCATGGCATCGCCGGTCTTGGTGGCGGCGTCGGTCGCAGCGGCCTTGGCGGCTTCAGCAGCCTTCTTGGCGGATTCGGCAGCGGCGGTAGCAGCGATATCGGCTTGCTTTTTCGCAGCTTCGGCGGCTTCTTTAGCCTTGTCGCCGCAAGCGGCCAATGTGAATGTAAGGGCGACCGCCATCAGGGCGGTGATGATCTTCTTGTTCATGTTGGTAATTCTCCGGAGCGGATAGGGGGAGGGGGAAAGGCGGGGATCGAATTGCCCCCGTCAGCCCGACATTTTAATCGAATTGTGGCATAAAGGCGAGTTGGGGATGCTGTACTGTCCTAGGACCGACGACGGTGTCGCATGAACGCGACAACTCACGGAAAATTGCGTCCGAGTCGGACCCGGCGACGCTCCAGCACGGCCAGCAGCACGCCGCTGCCGACGATGATGAGCATGCCCACGCCCGACCAGCGATCCGGCAATTGCCCAAATACCACGTACCCCAGCAGGGTGGCCCACAGCATCTGCAGGTAGGTGAAGGGCGTGAGCAACGAGGCGGGTGCCTGCATGAAGGCAGCGATCAGCAGCCAATGGGCAACGCCGGCCAGCAACCCGAGCAGCAGCAGCAGGCCGATGGACCGCCAATCGAGTGGCGCGCCGTCGAAACCCCAGGGCAAGGCGAGCGTCAACGCGACCGCACCCACCAGCGCACTGTAAAACAGCGTGGTGTACAGACCGTCGCCGGGGAGTTTGCGCGTCAGCAATTGATACATCGCGTTGCAAAACGCGGTGCCGATCAGCAGGACCACCGCGGGATGCAGGATCGATGAACCAGGGCGCAGCAACACCAGGATGCCGATGAAGCCGGTGATGGCGCAAATCCAGCGGGCACGCGTGGGCTTTTCCCCCAGCAACGGTTGCGACAGCAACACGATGAAAAGTGGGGCCAGAAACGAGACTGCGGAGCCCTCGGCCAGCGGCAGGTATTTCAAGCCGCCGAAAAAGAAAATGGTGGCGACCAACAAAAATGCGGAGCGGACGAGTTGCATCCGCAGGTTTTTGGTACGCCAAAAATCCGGCCCCGCACGATGGCGAACGAAGGGCGTCACCACCAGCATCTGCCCCGCATACCGCGCCCAGACGACCAGAAACAGCGAGTGGTCCCGCACCAGATATTTTGCTGTCGTATCGAGAGACGTCAGCAAAAATCCGGCGAGCATGAAGAGCGGCAACGCACGGGCGAGCGGATGCGGGTGATGGTTGGGAACCACCTATGCGGCGACCAACTCCCGCAGCACGAACGGCAGAATGCCACCGCCGTTGTAGTAGTCGACTTCGATCGGGGTATCGATGCGGCAGGTCACCGTGACGTTCTGCTTCGAACCATCCTTGCGCGTGATGACGATGGTCAGCTCCTGTTGCGGACGAATATCCGTCGGCACCACGATATCGATTGATTCGTCTCCGATGATCTTCAATGAGTCAACCGTGTCACCGCCCTTGAACTGCAGCGGCAGCACGCCCATGCCGACGAGATTGGACCGATGGATGCGCTCGAAGCTCTTGGCGATCACGGCGCGCACACCCAACAGCTGCGTGCCTTTGGCCGCCCAGTCGCGCGAGCTGCCGGTGCCGTATTCCTCGCCGCCGAAGATCACAGTGGGTGTGCCCTCGGCGACATAGCGCATCGCTGCGTCGTAGATGAACATCTTCTCGGCCGACGGCTGGAACAACGTCACGCCACCTTCTTCGCGCGTGCCATCGGCACCGAGCGGCAGCATCAGGTTT
>JBDTTY010000228.1:0-5156 GCA_040007975.1 Betaproteobacteria bacterium
GTGCGGTCAAGCAGTAGGAGCGCCCGTAGGCGAGGCCTGTAGGCGAGGCTGAAGCCTCGCGCAATGCGAAGCGCGAATCAATCGCGAGGCTGAAGCCTCGCCTACGGTTTCGCTAACGGGCACGTCTATCGCGCAGGGCGAACTTTGCAACACCACGGGCCGGCATGGTACGGTTGAAGCCATGCGCTTCGTCGGCGATTTCACCATTGATGCCACCGTCTGCGATCGGCTCATCGAATTGCATCGGGTTTGCGACCGTACCGGTCTCGTCAAGCGTGGCAGCATGGGCAAGGCGCAAGCCATCGTCGTCGACGTGGCCAAAAAGGATTCGTACGACGTGGCGGTATCCGCCATTCCCGAAGCGTTGCAAGACGAGTACGGGATGCCGCATTACTTTGGTGAATTGAAGCGCTGTGTCGATCAATACCTGCTGCAGCATCCGATCCTGCAAAGCATCGGACGCTACGAGTTGACCGAGTCGCCCGCGATTCAGCACTACCGGCCGGGCGGTGGTTTCAAGATGCCGCACTTCGAGCGCAGTGCATTCGCCAACACCACGCGGATGCTGGTCTGGATGACCTATCTCAATGATGTGACCGATGGCGGCGGCACGCATTTCACCTACCAGGAACACACGTTCGAGTCGCGCCGCGGGCGCACGCTGATCTGGCCCACGGACTTCACCCATACGCACGCAGGCGTGGTGTCGCCAACGCAGCACAAGTACATCATCACCGGGTGGCTCAATTTCGTGCCGAGCTAGGGCGGTGCGCGCCCTCGTAGTGGTGGGCCGACGAGGGCTGGCGCGATCAAGTTTCGATGACCGCTTGATTACACGGTCATCGAAATCGGCACCATCAAGGCAGCAGATCGTCGATCGTGGCGGGGCCCGGTCCCGGCGTGACGAGCGTAGGCCATTGATGCGAGCCGAACGGCACCAGCGGCGGCAAAAATGGTGTCATGCCGCGTTTGGCGGATTCGGCAATGATGGCCTTGCGGCCGTTGCCACCCATCAGCTCATAGTCCATCAAATGGTAGTTGCCGAAAAATACCTGGCCGACTGAACGATCAGCAATGATGCGCGTCAGCGATTCCAGCATGTCGTCCGGTGTCGTTGTGAACGAGACCGTTTCGATCAGGATCAGGCGGTCATTGATCGCTTCCGGCCCGAAAAATTGCGCCAGTACACTAAAGATCACATTGTTCTGGCGCGCGACATAGATCGTGTTGCTGGCCGCATAGGCCTTGTCCCAATCGGGGCCGAGCATCTTCTTCCAGTCGGCCAGCACGCCCATCCAGTGTGCGACCTGCGTCTCTGCGGCCCACGCGACGTCGAGCTTCAATAGCGGTGCCTGCTGCTTGCCAAAGGCCTGTAGCGCATCGAACGTGATCACACCTTTGGTGAGGCACGCATCCATGAACGCGATGTTGTTGCGCAGGATCGCGCGATTGTTGTCGCGCCATTCCGGCTGCATCGGCAACGCGTCGAGCGTATCGAGTGCGGAGTGCATACGGCTGCGATAGGCATTCATGGACCCGCGCCATGAAGTGTCGGCAGGGTTGTCGACGTAAGGCAGCACGATCTCGGAGATGGCCATCGTGCTGTGGCCGACGGACTTCAACAACTGATACGCCAACGGGACCTGCGGTGCCTCCAGCGGCGGCAGGCCCGGGCGATACAGGATGAAACGGCCACCCGCACCCGAGAACAGGCCGAGGATGATCGGGTGACGGCTGCGTATGTTGCTGGCAAAAATCTTCGCGGCGTCGCCATAGAGTTCGAACATCGACCGATTGAGCTGCAGGATATTTTGCGAAGCGACGTCACTTGCCGGGCGTGCTGGAGTACCGACCAATTGCTGCAGTTTCGTCGGCAGGTCCGCGGCCGATGTGGCGGATGCGGTCATGACAGAAGCAATGCACAGCGTCACGACTGCCGCCTTCAGGCAAATCCGTTTCATTCGTGCTCCCCACAGTTTCGATTAGTCGAGATACAGGTACCGCGCAATGGCTATATTCGGGCTGGTCCCGCATTGTCAATACCATGCAAGGTCGGTATCGTACCGGGCTTCAATGCGATAACCGTCAACGTTTTACAAGAATGCTACTTTCTTGGTGTTGGTTCACGGCCTCGATGAGGCAAATATTCGAGCGAAAGGGTGGTGGCATGGAATTGTCGCGACGCGAGTTCGTGAAGTTGGTGACCGGCAGCGGCATCGTGCTGACGTGGTCACCGCTTGCGATTGGGCAGGTTCCTGGGTTCGCCGCGCGGGAAACGTTGCCCGGGCGCAGCGGATGGAATCCCGCAGCTGCCGGCACCGGGCGAATTGACGGCGTCGCCAAAGTCACCGGGGCCAAGCTTTACGCGTCGGACTTTCGTGCCGCCGATCTGCCAGGCTGGCCCACGGCGACGTCCCATGCGATTCTGGTGCGCGCATCCGACGCGACGCATGTCTACACCGGCCTTGATCTGGCGCGACTGACAGGATCATCGGCGCCCACCGTCGTCGTCACGGCCGCCGATCTGGTACGCGCCGGCATGCGGGTCCCCGCATTTTTCAAAGGCGACTTGCTATGCCCTGCAGGAACCACGCCTTTGTATCTCGGTCAGCCGGTTGCATTGCTGCTCTTTGCCACCTTCGACGCCTTTGACGCCGCGCGGATCGCCATTCGCAATCAGAATTTTGTCAAATTCGGCAAGGCCACGCCGGCAGTACAAACTCCACCCTACGGATCGAATCGGTTCGTACGCGTAGCCGGCCCGTCCACCAAGGACCCGGATGTCTATTCGCCACTGCAGGCCGGATGGGTCGGCCCGATTCGCTTCAACAAGGGTGACGCGCCGGTGTGGGCCAATGCGAACCGCACCGGACCTGCCAATGCGCAGGCGACGTACTACGGGGATCGCATCCGCAAGGAACTGGCCGCAGGCGATCCGAATGTGTTGATGCTCGACCGCACGTTCGACACGCAATCGATCGACCCGATGTTTCTCGAGCCGGAATCCGGTCTCGCCTGGTTCGATGCAACGACGCGCAAGCTCGAGATGGTGGTTGGCGTGCAATCGCCCGCTGAAACTGCGCAATCTGTTGCGTATCTGCTCGGCAACGCCCGTGGCGCGTACAAACCGGCGCTCGTCAATACCCAGTTTGCGTACGTTGGTGGCGGCTTCGGCGGTCGCGATCACACGCCATTTCCGCTGTATGTGGCGCTGGCGGCGCTGTTTTTGCCGGGGCGCCCGGTGCGCCTCGCCCATGATCGCTACCAGCAATTCCAGGGCGGCATCAAGCGGCATGCATTCAAGATGCGGTCGCAGATCGGCGTCGACCGCAAGACAGGCAAGATTCTCGCGTTTGCAGCGGATCACGTGCTGGACGGCGGCGGGCTCGCCAATTTTTCGGTCAGTGTGGCGGATGTCGGTGCCACGGGCGCGATCGGTATCTATGACATACCCAAGGTCGATGTCACCACCGTTGCCGTTCATTCACGCGGGGTCACTGCCGGGTCGATGCGCGGCTATGGCACAACGCAGACGATGTCGGCGCTGGAAGTACTGATCGACGAGGCTGCCGTCGCGTTGCAGATCGATCCGATCGAGTTTCGTCGCCGCAATGCGCTGCCGACCGATGGCCGCACGATGGCAGGCAACACCTATTTCGGACCGGTGCGCACGCCCGAGATTCTTGACAAGCTTGATCGGCATCCGATCTGGCAGCAACGCGCCGCTTTCAAGGCCAAGACCCCCTCTGGATTCGCCACAGGTACCGGGCTCGCCTGCGTCACCAAGGACTACGGCAGCGGTGCCGATTGCTCGCTGGCCACTGTCGAACTCGCGCCTGATGGCCGTATCAGCGTCTATAGCGACGCGGTTGAAATGGGGACGGCGATTGGTACCGCGCTCGCCAATCGCGTGGCCACGATTTTGGGAGTCGTCGCCGACGAAGTGGCGATGGCACGCGTTGACGTTTTCGGTCCGCTCGAACTCATGACTTCCGGCGACCCTTACGCCAACACGCAGGCGTTTCAGGATGCCGCCGCGCGCAATCCGCACTGGGTCCCGCAAATCAGTTCGCCCTCCAGCGCGTCCGTCGGTGCGCACATCAGTACGCAGGGTGCTGCCGAGGCGGCCACGATGATTTTCCGTTTCGGCTTGTGGCCGGCCGCGCTCGAGTTGTGGGGCATTGCGCCGACGGCGCCGCTGGCCGCCCAATGGCAGCGTGCACGCTGGCAAAAAGGTGCGCTGACGATGCCGGGCAAATCACCGCTGCCGATCGCTACGCTGGCGGCACGTGCGCATGAACGCAAGTGGGTCACTGGCGCGATGGTCCATGGTTTCAACCGCTGGGCGTGGGCGCAGGCTACGTTCACGGTGGCCGGTCAGTCCTTCACCGCCGACCTGGACGCCCTGGCGGTACGCATGGGCGACGGAAAATTCCTTCGCATTCCTCGACGCAACGTGAAGTTTCCACCCACTATTTTCAACCGATTCAGTACGGCGTACTCATCGTTGTGCGGAACAGTGGTGCGCATTGAAATCGAGCGCGCCACCGGCGCGTTGCGAATAGCGAAGGCCTACAGCGTCGTCGAGTGCGGCACGTCACTGGTACCTGAAGTTGTCATGGGGCAGATGCAAGGGGGCTTCGCGATGGGGGTCGGTCAGGCGCTGCTCGAAAATCTCCCACTGTATGAAGACGGCCCCGGCAATGGCACCTGGAATCTCGGCCAGTACGTGGTGGCCCGTGCGACAGACCTGCCGATGCAGGATCTCGAATGCGAAATCCTGCCGCCGGTCACGCCCCACGACGCGCCGAAAGGCATGGCGGAGGTCGTGATGATTCCGGTGATTCCGGCCATTCTCAATGCCATCTTCGATGCGACCGGGCGACGGTTTGCGTCGCTGCCGGTCACCCCCGACATGCTCAAGGGAGCGCTGACGTGACGACATTTCGCATCACGATCAACGGTCAGGTCCACGGGCCGATTGAAATCCGTGACGACCTCTCGATGAACGACTATCTGCGCGAATTTCTGGGCATGACGGGAACCAAGTTCGGCTGCGGCGCTGCGCAATGCTTGAGTTGCGCCGTGATTGTCGACGGCCCCGATGGCACCAGCAGTACCAGTCCTACCTGCATCGTGCCGGCGGTGGCGTTCAA
>JBDTTY010000229.1:0-5153 GCA_040007975.1 Betaproteobacteria bacterium
TTCGACGATGCGCTCCAACATTTCGGTGGGCTTGCCGATCGACCTGATGGTCTATCAGACGGATTCGTTGCGCGTCGGAATGCAGCGGCGTATCGAGGAATCAGACCCCTACTTTCAAATGGTTCACACGCAATGGGGCGAGGGCCTGCGGCGCGTGTTCGCGCAGCTCCCCGATCCCGACTGGACATAAGGCAGGGTATGGCAATTCGCGTCGCGCTGTCGCATCGCACCACGTACCGATTCGACCGTCATGTCGCGCTGGGCCCGCACGAAATCCGGTTGCGGCCTGCGCCACATTGCCGCACGCCCATTCTGAGCTACTCGCTCACGGTGGCGCCGAACCCGCACTTTCGCAACTGGCAGCAGGATCCCTACGGCAATTGGGTCGGGCGCTTCGTCTTTCCGGAGCGTGCCAACGTTTTGTCGATTGAAGTCGATCTGGTGGCCGACCTCACGGTCATCAATCCCTTCGATTTTTTCGTCGAGCCCTATGCCGAAACGTTTCCGTTCACCTACGCGCGGACACTGGCCAAGGAACTGATTCCGTTTCTGGAGACCGCGCCGCTAGGTGCACGCCTAGATCAGTGGATGGCCGAATTTCGCAAGACGATTGTGCCGAATGAAAATCCGGTGCTTATGCTGGTCCGCCTCAATCAACTGCTGCAAGGCCAGATCCGCTATCTGGTCCGTATGGAGCCGGGGGTACAGGACCCGGAAACCACGCTGGAAAATTGCAGCGGATCATGCCGCGATACCGGCTGGCTGCTGGTGCAGATCATGCGACACCTGGGCATTGCCGCGCGGTTTGCGTCGGGTTACCTGATTCAGCTGGTGGCCGATGTCAAGGCGCTAGATGGTCCGTCGGGTACGGATCGCGACTTCACCGATCTCCACGCCTGGGCCGAAGCGTTCATCCCGGGCGCCGGCTGGATTGGCTTCGACCCGACATCGGGCCTGCTTGCCGGTGAGGGCCACATTCCGCTGGCCTGCACGGCGGACCCGGGCAACGCTGCGCCGGTGATCGGCTATACCGATGTCGCCAACGTCGATTTCGGTTTCACCATGACGGTCTCGCGCCTGCACGAAGATCCGCGCGTGACCAAACCCTTCAGCGCATCACAATGGTCCGCCATCACTGCGCTGGGTGAAGCGGTGGATCGCGATTTGGTAATGCATGACGTGCGGTTGACACAAGGGGGCGAGCCCACGTTTGTGTCGATCGACGACATGGACGGGCCCGAATGGAATTACACCGCGCTGTCGCCCAGGAAGCGCGAACTCGGCGAACAACTGGTCAAGCGCCTGAAGGCGCGCATTGCGCCGAACGGTTTCCTGCACTACGGACAGGGAAAGTGGTATCCGGGGGAGCCGCTGCCGCGCTGGGCGCTGGGACTGTACTGGCGCACCGACGGACAACCACTCTGGGACGGCGAGCAGCTGATCGCGGACACCACCAAGCCGGGGACCGCGACCAGTGGCACGGCGCGTGTTTTCGGCGAGCGATTGGTCGCCACGCTGGGCTTGCCGACCTCTCTGCTGCTGACGGCCTACGAGGATGTGCCCAAGCTGGTCGAAGCCGAAGCCGCGCTCCCTGAAAATATCGATCCGCTGGCGGCGGATCTCAATCGCCATGACGAGCGGGCGCGCCTGGCGCGAGTGCTCAAGCGCGGTTTGGGTACACCCGTTGGCTTCGTGTTGCCGCTCAAGGCCACCGTGGAAGAGGGCGGAGCGGTGGGTTGGGCGTCGAGTCCTTGGCCATTGAAGCACGAGCATTTATACGCTGTGGTCGGCGACTCGCCACTGGGCCTGCGGCTGCCGCTGTCGTCGTTGCCGGAGTTGCTGCCTGCCGAGGTTGAACCAGAATTTGGTGTGGATCCGTTTGCACCGCGCTCGACGTTGCCTGCTCGAGACGCGCAGAAAGTCGGCACCGCGAACGTGGCTTCAGCGAAGCCACGCGAGGTCATCAAAACGGCGATGGCGTTAGAAACCCGCGGTGGTCACCTGTATTTGTTCATGCCGCCTTGCGAACGCCTGGAAGCCTATGTCGCGTTGTTGGCGGCCGTCGAAGACACGGCGCGTGCATTGAACATGCCGGTGGCCATCGAAGGCTATACGCCGCCACGTGATCCGCGCCTGCAAGTGCTGGCGGTCACGCCAGACCCCGGCGTGATCGAAGTCAACGTACATCCGTCGGCACGCTGGAGCGACTTGATCCGGAACACCCAAACACTCTATGAAGAAGCGCGCCTCACGCGTCTCGGCACCGAGAAGTTCATGCTCGATGGCCGCCACACCGGCACCGGCGGCGGCAATCACGTCACTTTGGGTGGTGCCACGCCGGCGGACAGCCCCTTGTTGCGGCGTCCCGATCTGCTGCAAAGCCTGATCACGTATTGGCAAAACCATCCAGCGCTGTCGTATCTATTTTCCGGCATGTTCATCGGGCCGACCAGTCAGGCGCCGCGCGTGGACGAGGCGCGGGATGACCGACTTTATGAATTGGGCATTGCGTTTCAACAATTGGCGCGCAAGCAGGAAGCAGGTCACGAAACACCGCAACCGTGGCTCACCGATAGGTTGCTGCGCCATCTGCTCACCGACTTGACCGGCAACACGCATCGATCCGAATTTTCGATCGACAAGTTGTATTCACCCGATGGCCCCACCGGGCGCCTCGGCCTGCTCGAGTTTCGGGCCTTTGAAATGCCGCCGCATTACCAGATGAGCGCCGTGCAAATGGTGCTGCTGCGTGCGTTGGTTGCGCGCTTCTGGCGCGAGCCCTATCGCGGCAAGCTGATTCCGTGGGGCACCGCGCTGCACGATCGCTGGTTGCTGCCGCATTTCGTCGCGGCCGACATTCGTGATGTGGCCCACGATCTGGGCCGTACCGGCTATCCGGTGGATGCTGCGTGGTTCGATCCCTTTGTCGAGTTTCGCTTCCCGCGCTTCGGATCGGTAAGTTACGACGGCGTGACGCTTGAACTGCGACAAGCAATCGAACCTTGGCATGTTTTGGGCGAAGAAGTGGCCCTGGGTGCGACGGCGCGCTACGTCGATTCGTCGGTCGAGCGGATGCAGATCAAGGTAACTGGCGTGACCGATGGTCGGCATGCCGTGATCTGCAACGGTCGCGCGTTGCCGCTGACACCCACGGGCGTTCCGGGCGAGCTGGTGGCAGGCGTGCGCTTTCGCGCATGGAGTCCGCCTTCGGCCTTGCATCCGACCATTGGCGTCCAGGCGCCACTGACTTTCGATCTCGTCGATAACTGGGCGCAGCGCGCACTTGGTGGCTGCGTATATCACGTCGTACATCCCGGTGGCCGCAATTACGCGACGTTTCCGGTCAATGCCAACGAAGCGGAAGCGCGCCGGGTGGCGCGATTCTCTGCGCACGGACATACGCCGGGACCGATCGTCGTGCATCCGGAGCAGCCCAACCCCGCGACGCCGGCGACGCTCGATTTGCGTTGGCAGCCGCGCGCATAACGTTCGGTTCGCAGCGCACGCTTCCAGCCCACGCTGCACCTTGACGCGGTGTTTTTATGGCGCCCCGAGCAGCAAATACATGCTGAACGCGTTGCTCGTGCCGAATCCGACCCCCAGAAACGCCGGACCGGCGAAAGTATTGGCACCGAGGAAAACCGAACCCGAATACAGCGTACCGGGCGAGGGTAGCCGGTCAAAACGATCGCGGATGGTGCCGACCTCCGCCGATGCCCCTACGTATACGCCGGAGCCCAGCAGGTCCGGCAGCGGTAGGATGCGCCGGTAATACATGGCGCGGCCGAACGCGTATTCATGGCCATTGAACTGATTCAGTCGGAACGCGGACAGACGCAATGGTCCACCGAGTGCAAACGCCTCGTAGGCCGGCATGTCGGAATTGAAGTCAGTGCCCCCCGCCGCGAACAAGTTGATCGTATTTTCGCCCCATGATGCGACGTAACTGCCGGTGGCCTGCAGCCGCTGGTAGTTGAGCACCGAACCGAGTGCTGTGGTGGCGCCGTAGTAGTTGAGCGTCATGCCATAGCCTGACGCCGGGAACCACGCATGATCGAACTGGTCGATGAGCAGATTCACGCGGCCACCCGCCGTCAACTGCGTGACCGATGGCAGGACCGGGTCGCCAACGTCGACTCGGGCGTGCACCTGCGTCCACTGCGGTCCGACGCGAAGTGCGCCCAACGTGCCTAGCGTCGCGCCGAAGTCGGCGCCGGCACGCGCACTGCTGATCAGGTAGTCGGCAATCTGCTTCGGGTCGCCGACGCTATCGTTAAAAATGCCGCGAGTGGTCTGCCCGACAACGCCGTACAGGGAAGCGAACCAGACACCCTTGTCGTTCAAGGGCTGATACCACTCGCTGAATAGATGCGTGTCATGTCCAATCTGAGCTTCTGTCAGCCATTCCCCGCCCAGGCTGTTAAGCCAGGTCTTCCGGTACTGGAGCAGGACGTTGAACTGGTCACTGCCTTGAAAGTCAGTGGCCAGTCCCAGGCCGAAACGCAAGTAATCCGGTCCCCACAGTTTTTCCCTCGGGGTGACCACCATCGTGCGCGATCCGCCGTCGCCGATGACGCTGTAGCTGACGCCCTCGAAATCACCACGTCCGTAGATCCGGCGCAGGTCCGCGTTGATCGTTTCCTCGGACAGGGGTTCGTCCGGCTTGGTCTTGAGTAATCCGCGCAACACCTCGGGATTGGTCCGCTCGAGACCTTCGAAGCGAATCTCCGCGACCGTGCCCAATACCGCTTTGTCGGCCACCTGTTTGGCCCGGAATTCAGCGTACTTCTCCGGTGCAACACTGTAGCGCGACAGCTTGTCGGCCAACTTGCGCGTGGCTTCCTCGCCGATGCGAATGGCGTCTTTCGAGCGGGTAAAGCTCGCCGCAGAAATGTCGCCAAGATCCGGCTCGATCAGCACGTCGTTGGGGCCCATGCTCTTCAATTGCTCATCAACTGTCGACTTGCCAAGAAAATTGAGGAGCTGAAGCGCGACCGCCAATGCCGACGTCAGGTCCTTGCGCTGCAGTGGCGGCGTCGAGATGTTAACCGCGATAATCACATCGCCGCAAAGCTCGCGCGCCCGGTCGATCGGCAGATTGTTGGCGATGCCGCCGTCGACCAGCAGCCTGTTGTCGATTTCCACCGGCGCAA
>JBDTTY010000230.1:0-5143 GCA_040007975.1 Betaproteobacteria bacterium
ACACGGCAAAGGAAGGCAGCTCGCGCGTCATCACGCAGTTTTTGGGCCACATCGTGCGCGGTGAACCGATCAAACTTGTCGATGGCGGCACGCAAAAGCGTGCATTCACCTATATCGACGATGGCATCGCCGCGCTGGTCAAGATCATCGACAACCCCAACGGCATCGCGTCGGGCAAGATCTACAACATCGGCAACCCCGCCAACAATTGGTCGGTGCGCGAGCTTGCGGAAAGGATGCTGGCGATGGCCAAAACGTATCCGGAATATGCGGAAAACGCAGCGCGCGTCACGCTGATCGACACCACGGCCGAGTCCTACTATGGCCGTGGCTATCAGGATGTACAGAATCGCGTGCCCAAGATCACCAACACCTGCGCTGACCTCGACTGGAAGCCCATCGTGGGGATGGAAGACGCGCTGGCGCGCATCCTCGATGCGTACCGCGCGCAAGTCGCCGAGGCCCGCAGGCTGGTCGACTAGCAGCAGCATGCGGCTGGCTCTAAAGATCGACGTCGATACGCTGCGCGGCACGCGGGAAGGTGTGCCGCGTCTGGTCGAGTTGCTGCGCAAGCACGGACTTGCCGCGACATTCCTGTTCTCGCTCGGGCCTGACCACACCGGCCGCGCGATCAAGCGCGTGTTCCGTCGCGGCTTCATCGGCAAGGTGCGGCGCACGTCGGTAGTCAAGCACTACGGCATCAAGACACTGCTATACGGCACGGTGCTGCCCGGACCGGACATCGGACGACGGGCCGCCGACGTGTTGCAAGGTGTGCGCGACGCCGGCCACGAAACCGGCGTGCACTGCTGGAACCACATCCGCTGGCAGGACGGCGTGGCGCTCGCCGACGCGCAGTGGACGCTTGATGAAATGCGCCGCGCCTGCGAGCGCTACACCGACATCATGCGCGAACCCCCGCACACGCACGGTGCTGCAGGCTGGCAGATGAATGTGCATGCGATGCGCTTCACGCAACAGTTTGGCTTCGACTATTGTTCCGACGGTCGCGGCACGCACCCCTACCTGCCGGTGTGGAATGCCGAACTGGTGCGCTGCCCGCAATTTCCAACCACGCTGCCCACGCTCGACGAGATGGTCGGTCTCGATGGCGTCACTGAAGACAACGTCGCCGCGCATCTGCTCGAACGCACGCGCGATTCGAGCATAAGCGACCAGGTTTTCACGCTGCACGCAGAACTCGAAGGGATGCGTCTTGCGCCGGCCTTCGAACAGCTGCTGGTCGGGTGGCGGGCGCAAGGTTGGACGCTGGTCCCCACGCGTGCGCTGTACGATGCCGTCGAACCGATGGCGCTGCCGCGTTGCGAAACGGGACCGGGGACCATTGCCGGCCGCACCGGAACCCTGCTGGTGCAAGGCCCCGAATTTCTGGGCGATATCGCGCTCAACTGAATCGCCCATTCCGATGCCCGACCGAGGAGTCGCCATGCTTGGCAAAAAAGTTCCCGATTTCGAAGCACCCGCCACCGGCGCCACGTTCAAACTCGCGGATCACACGGGCACCACGGTCGTCCTGTATTTTTACCCGAAGGACAATACGCCGGGGTGCACCACGGAAAGCGCACAATTTCGCGACGCCTATCCCAAATTCCTGAAGGCCGGTGCCATCGTGCTAGGCGTGTCACGCGACTCGATGAAGTCGCACGACAATTTCAAGGCCAAGCTCGACCTCCCGTTTGACCTGATTGTCGATGCCGACGAAAAGCTGTGCGCCATGTTCGACGTCATCAAGATGAAAAGCATGTACGGCAAGGAGGTCCGCGGCATAGAACGCAGCACATTCGTGATCGACGGCACCGGCACGCTGGTGAAGGAATGGCGCGGGGTCACGGTGCCAAGACACGTCGACGACGTGCTGACCTTCGTCAAATCGCTGTAACCCAGGCGTCATTGGCAGGGCGACGCTGTCCGCTTTCCACCACAAGCAGTGGCGCCGTCCGTCCGGTCCAACCACTAGGGCTTGTGCCGGGCGGGATTCGGGGGCAGGATAGGCGGGAGTTCAACGCTGTACAGTCCCACCCTCTGGAGGCCCATGGTCGAACGCAAGCTGCGCCCCGCTCCATCCTCGCTCCAATTGCTGCCCTCCCGCAAGCCAGCCAAGACCGGCTCCGCGACCGCGACGAAACTCTTCGTCCTCGATACCAATGTCCTGATGCACGATCCCACGAGCCTCTTCCGGTTCGAGGAACACGATATCTATCTGCCTATCCTCACTCTTGAGGAGTTGGACAACAACAAGAAGGGCATGACCGAAGTAGCCCGCAACGCGCGCCAGGTCAGCCGCTTCCTGGACGACCTCGTCACTGCCCACGGCGAAACCAGCGAAGGCATCGCCAAAGGCATTCCGCTGGCCGAAAAATCCAATGGCGCCGCCACTGGACGCCTGTTCCTGCAAACGGAGAACATCGCGACCGCCCTGCCATCATCGCTGGCCGGCGGCAAGGCCGACAACCAGATCATCGCCGTCGTGATGCATCTGGCGCAGCAGCATCAAAAGCGCAACGTGATTTTGGTGTCCAAGGACATCAACATGCGGATCAAGGCCCGCGCGCTGGGCATGGCCGCCGAGGATTATTTCAACGACAAGGTGCTGGAGGACACGGAGCTTCTGTATTCCGGCACCCGCGAACTGCCTGCGGACTTCTGGGACAAGCACGGCAAGGGCATGGAGTCGTGGCAGCAAGGCGGTCACACGTATTACCGGCTGGCCGGACCGCTGATTCCGTCGCTGCTGCAAAACGAATTTCTGTATCGCGAAAAAAAAGACGAGGCGCCGTTCTACGCGATCGTCAAGGAAATCACGGGCAAGTCCGCGCTGCTCTCCACGCTGAAGGACTACAGCCATACCAAGAACAGCGTGTGGGGCATCACCGCGCGCAATCGCGAGCAGAATTTCGCGCTCAACCTGCTGATGAACCCGGACGTCGATTTCATCACGCTGCTGGGCCAGGCTGGAACCGGCAAGACATTGCTCACGCTGGCCGCGGGCTTGATGCTCACACTCGAGTTCAAGGTCTATACCGAGATCATCATGACGCGCGTCACTGTGCCGGTCGGCGAGGATATCGGCTTCCTGCCCGGGACGGAGGAGGAAAAGATGAATCCGTGGATGGGGGCGCTCGAGGACAACCTCGACGTACTCAACAAGACCGACGATGAAGCCGGCGAATGGGGTCGTGCGGCCACACGTGATCTGATCCGCTCGCGCATCAAGGTCAAGAGTCTCAATTTCATGCGCGGACGAACGTTCATCAACAAATTCCTGATCATTGATGAGGCGCAAAACCTGACGCCCAAGCAGATGAAGACACTGATCACCCGGGCCGGCCCCGGCACCAAGGTGGTCTGTCTCGGCAATATCGCGCAGATCGACACGCCGTACCTCACCGAAGGCAGTTCCGGCCTTACCTACGTGGTCGACCGTTTCAAGGGCTGGTCGCACTCGGGCCACGTCACGCTGCAGCGAGGCGAACGCTCGCGGCTGGCTGACCACGCCGCCGAAGTCCTCTAGTGCCTGCCTCGCCCCCATGTCGCCGCCGGTCGCGCGGCGGCATGGTGGTTCGGCTGGAGGCTGCAATCACGCCGGTTCCCGAAGGCGAGGCTCAAGCCTCGCCTACATTCTTCGCCTACACGCCTCGCGTACGACACGCTATCAATACAGCGTATCGCGCTGCCGCGCGGGCGATTCCCGATCGTATTTCGCTCCATCGATCTGCGCTTCGGTGATGGCCTCCAGGATTGCGCCGGGCGTCGGCACAATCGACGCAACGCCTGGCATTGGCGAATCCCACAGATGCGAGCGCAGGATCGCACGCGCACACTGAAAATAAACGGTCTCCACGCGGATCACCAGCACGCACTTGGGCAGCCGACCGTCCATCGCAAAGCGTTGCAGTAGTGTCGGCTCGATGCTGATGGTGGCCGTGCCATTCACGCGCAGCGTTTCGCCCAGACCGGGAATCAGGAATAGCAGCGCCACGCGTGGATCGACGATGATGTTGCGCAGGCTGTCCACTCGATTGTTGCCACGGCGCTCGGGCAACAACATCGTCGTTTCGTTTTCCACCAGGACGAAACCCGGTGGATCACCACGTGGCGATGCGTCGAGACCGCTGGGGCCGGACGTTGCCAGAATCGCGAAAGGAGATGCCTCGATCAACGCGCGATAGTGCGGGTGAAGGTACGGAATTTCCTTTTTCGTCGATGACTTGCCGGGCTCGCCATAGAGTGCCAGCAAGGCATCGAGCGTCGTGATTGTATGCGGATTGGCAGGCGTGTTCATCGTGGCTCGTGTTGGCGTCGCAAAGCTATGGTCAAAGCGCAGTGGCCGCACCCAGCATGTCGCGCAGCGTGTTTCCAAACGGAATGGGCGTGGGCGTTCCGATCAGGTCATGCAGGCGATCAATCGAACCCACCATCTGCTGCGGTTCACCTTGACGCACAAATTGCGGATTGACTCTGATTTCCATCGCCCGACCCGTAATCGTTTCCAGCGCGGCGACGATGGACCGGATGGAACGCCCCTCGCCGGAGCAGATATTGACGGTGCGTCCGCCCGCGGCGGGCAAGGCGATCAAGCGGCCATACAGTTCAACCACGGTCCGCACATCGAGAAAATCGCGGACCACGTCGACATTGCCCAGCTCGATGAACGTTGCGTGCTCGGCGAAATGGCGCACGATCTTCGGCACGAGATAGGGTTCGCGCTGTCCCGGTCCGGTGTAGTTGAACGGTCGCACCACTGTGATGGGCAGGCGTGTGGCAAAGATACGCGCCATGTGTTCCATCGCAAGCTTGCTGACGGCGTAATGCGTGCCGGGATTGAGCGGCGACGCTTCGGTGATGGCCGTCGAATCGACCGCGCCGTACACGGTCGCCGTGCTGGCCAGCAACACGCCCCGCGCACCGTGACCGCATTCAGCCAACGCCTCCAGCAGCGTCAGCGAGCCCTCAAGGTTGGTCCGATAGATTTCATCGATGCGTGCGTGGCCGGGAAACGCGATGGCCGCGAGGTGCACCACATGATCCGGCGCGGCAGCGCGCACCGCGGCCCGCATCGATGCGCGATCGAGCAGGTTGGCCTTGATGTCGTCGGCAAGGCTCGGGGCGTGTTCGGTGAGCC
>JBDTTY010000231.1:0-5142 GCA_040007975.1 Betaproteobacteria bacterium
GGCCCTCGGCGTTGGTGTGCGGCAACGACATCCTGGCGCTGGGGGCGATGCGGGAATGCCAGGCGCGCGGCGTCGTCGTGCCGGAGCAGATGTCGATCATCGGCTTCGATGATCTGGCCCTGGCCCGGCAAGTTACCCCGGCGCTGACCACCGTGCGCATTCCGATCGCCGCGATGGGGAAGGCCGCTGCCGACTTCCTGCTGACGGCCTTGGCGGGGGGGCACCCGATGGCCGTGGAACTCCCGTTCAAACTGGTGATCCGGGCGTCGACGGCGCCGCCACCCCGCGCCTGAGCCCGCAAGGTCCCGGCGCAAATCCGCGCGGGCGTCGGGCTCCGGCCCGTTCGAGCGACCCTGCGGGAGTGTTGGTTTCACGTGAAACGTGCGCTATCGTCGACACCATTGCTGCGGTAGAATGTCGACCCGGTGGGCCAGGTTTGGGCGCCCCAAAAATCCTCGATTAATCATGGACTTCCCAGAACACTACGAAGTCATCGTCGTTGGCGGCGGACATGCCGGCACCGAGGCTGCGTTGGCCAGCGCCCGGATGGGGCGGCGGACGCTGCTGCTCACCCACAACATCGAGACGTTGGGGCAGATGTCGTGCAATCCGTCGATTGGCGGGATTGGCAAGGGTCACCTGGTCAAGGAAATCGACGCACTGGGCGGCGCGATGGCTATCGCCACGGACGAAGCGGGCATTCAGTTCCGCACGCTCAATGCCAGCAAGGGGCCGGCCGTACGTGCCACCCGCGCGCAAGCCGACCGGGTGCTCTACCGGGCGGCCATACGCCGTCGGCTGGAAAATCAGCCCAATCTCACACTATTTCAACAAGCGGTGGACGACTTGCTGGTCGACGGCGACAGGATCGCCGGCGTCGCCACCCAGATCGGGCTCATCTTCCGGGCCCCGGCCGTGGTGCTGACGGCCGGCACGTTCCTGTCTGGGCTCATTCATATCGGCCTCAAGAATCACGAAGCGGGACGCGCGGGGGACCCGCCGGCCAAGCGCTTGGGCGCGCGACTGCGCGAGCTGAACCTACCGGTGGGGCGGTTGAAGACCGGCACGCCGCCGCGGCTCGACGGCCGCACGATTGATTTCACCCAGTTGGACGTGCAGCCCGGCGACGATCCCGCACCGGTGTTCTCGTTTCTGGGCAACCGCGCGATGCATCCGCGTCAATTGTCATGCTGGATCACGCATACCAACGAGCGCACGCACGCGATCATCCGCGCCGGTCTCGACCGCTCGCCCATGTTCACCGGCGTCATCGAAGGCGTCGGCCCGCGTTATTGCCCGTCGATCGAGGACAAGGTCGTGCGCTTTGCGCAGCGCGACAGCCACCAGATCTTTCTGGAGCCGGAAGGTCTCGATACCCACGAAATCTATCCGAATGGCGTATCGACTTCGCTGCCATTCGATGTGCAGCTCGATCTGATCCGCTCGCTGCGCGGCTGTGAACGCGCGCACATCCTGCGCCCCGGCTACGCCATCGAATATGACTACTTCGACCCCCGTGGGTTAAAGGCGACGCTTGAAACCAAGGCGATTGCCGGGCTGTTCTTTGCCGGTCAGATCAACGGCACCACCGGCTATGAGGAGGCCGCGGCGCAGGGACTCCTGGCGGGTCTCAATGCCGGTCTGCTGGTGCGCGGTGAAGACGGTTGGTGTCCGCGTCGCGACGAAGCCTATCTCGGCGTGTTGGTCGACGACCTGATCACGCGAGGGGTGTCCGAACCCTACCGGATGTTCACCTCGCGCGCCGAGTACCGGCTGCAGCTGCGCGAAGACAACGCTGATTTGCGCCTGACCGAACACGGACGGCGTTTGGGCGTGGTCGACGATGCGCGATGGGCCGCGTTCACGCGCAAGCGCGACGCCGTCGCCGTCGAGCTGGACCGCCTGCACAACACGCGCATCACCCCGTCCATGGTTCCCGCGACTGAGTCTGCAAGGGTCTTTGGGCAAGGTCTTGGGCGAGAGTATGTACTCGCTGACTTGCTGCGGCGTCCCGGCGTGACGTATGCGACTTTGCATTCGTTGGCGGCGAGTGGCGCCGCGGTGATCGACGAGATGGTGGCCGAACAGGTCGAGGTCACGATCAAGTACGCGGGCTACATCGATCGCCAGCACGACGAGATTGCGCGTCATCTCGCGCAGGAAACGTTGCGTATTCCCGCCAATCTCGACTATGGCGACGTCCGCGGCCTGTCCACCGAAGCCCGCCAAAAGCTGACCTCGGGCAAGCCCGAAACGATCGGGCAGGCGGCGCGCATTTCGGGTATGACGCCGGCGGCAATATCGTTGCTGCTTGTGCATCTCAAGCGGCGTGGCCTCCTGGGACACGCCTCGGAAAGAATTTCGGCATGAAGCTGCTGTCGTCGGGCGGCGTGCAGCGCGCGCGGCTGCGCGTTCTGGCGTTGGTGCTCGCGTTCGTCGCGGGAGGATGCGCGGCGCCGGGTCCGATGCCGCCGGTCGGTCCAGTCAAACGTGTGGGCATCGTGTCGCTGATCGGGGATCGTGTGCAGTGGAGTTATTTCGCAGCGTCCACGCTCGACAATCGCAGCGCGTCGATCACCGCCGCCGACTGGGGCCTCGATGCCGCCGCGGCAAGCGCGGCGCAGCGTGGATTGGCCGCCGGCATCGACAGTGTGATGCTGACACCGACGCCGCGCCTGCGTGCTGCAGTCAATCAACCGCTGACCCTTGAAGGCTGGTACGGCACCGGCAATGCAGCAATCGTCATCCCCGCCTTGACGCCGGTGGTGGAAGGCAAGAATCTCGATGTCGTCATCGTGTTGCGCCGTGTCTTGGGTGACAACGATACGGCGAGCGTCACGCGCACCAACGGGGTTGGTGTCACATCACGCTTTGATCCGCCAGGCCGCGCCGACGCGTATTTGTGGGTCGTTGCGTTTGCCTATGATCTTCGGGCGCAGCGCGGGATTGCCGAAGCCCCGGTTCGCGCAGGGGGGCCGGCGCCTGGTGGGCGCACGCTGCCGCTCGTGGCGCTGCCATCGGATCTGACCGCCGCATTGCAGGGACAGCGCACGCCTTTGCGCGATGCACTTGTGAGCATGTTCGACGAATATCTGCCTCCCGCAGTCAAGCAACTCGGATTGCGATGACGGGCGCAGTCGAGTCGACGCGACGCGCCGACATGCCCGGCGACCCGCTGGTCAGCGGCGCGACGGCGATGGGCATCACGTTGGACGCCGCCCAATTCGCGCAACTCGCGGCCTTTGTCGCGTTGCTGGCCAAGTGGAATCGCACCTACAACCTGACCGCAATCCGTGAGCCTGAACGCATGATCACGCACCATCTGCTCGATACATTGGCAGTGCTGCCGCATCTGCCGGTGCGCAGCGACCTGCGCGTGCTCGATGTCGGCTCCGGCGGCGGCATTCCCGGCATTCCGCTGGCGATTGCGCGCCCCGACTGGCATCTGTCGCTCGTCGACAGCAATCACAAGAAAGTCGCCTTCATGACGCAGGCCGCAATTGAATTGAAGCTCGCCAATGTCGAAGCACACGCGGTGCGGGTTGAAGATTACGCACCCAGCGCACCTTTCGATGTCGTGATCTCGCGTGCATTTTCCGATCTCGCCACGTTTGCCGCCACGTCCGCGCGCCATCTCGCTTCGACGGGTGTACTGGCCGCGATGAAGGGAGTGCATCCGGATGAAGAATTGACGGAAGTGCCGCACGAATTTGTCGTGGTGGCAAAGCCTGCGCTGACGGTGCCGGGACTCGACGCCGCGCGCCACCTGATTCTGTTGCGTCGCGACGGCGCGGGAGCGACTGCATGACGCGCATCATCGCGGTGGCCAATCAGAAAGGTGGCGTGGGCAAGACCACGACATCGGTCAATCTGGCCGCGAGTCTCGTCGCCATGAAGCGCCGCGTGTTGCTGGTGGATCTCGATCCGCAAGGCAATGCGACCACGGGCTCCGGCTTCGACAAGCGCACGCTCGAAGCCACCGTGTATCAGGTGCTGCTGGGCGAGCGACGGATTGCCGATGTGCGCGTCACCTCACCCACGGGCGGCTTCGATCTCGTGCCGGCCAATCGCGAACTGGCGGGTGCGGAAATCGAACTCGTCGATCTGCCGGAACGCGAAACACGATTGAAGGATGCGTTGGCGGAAGCATTGTCGCAGATGAAAACCGCAATCAGCGAGGTCGCTCCCGACTACGATTTCATCCTGCTCGATTGCCCGCCGTCGCTGTCGCTGCTGACCCTCAACGGCTTGTGCGCGGCCGATTCAGTACTGATTCCGATGCAATGCGAGTACTACGCGCTCGAAGGACTGTCGGATTTGATCCAGACGCTGAAAAAAGTACGCGCCCATCTCAACACGAAGCTCGAAATCGAAGGTCTGCTGCGCACGATGTATGACCCGCGCAACACCCTTGCACTTCACGTGACGGCGGAACTCGAAAAACATTTTGGCGACAAGCTCTACCGCACGATCATCCCGCGCAACGTGCGACTGGCCGAAGCGCCATCGCATGGCGTGCCGGCGTTGAAGCTCGAACCGCAATCCAAAGGCGCGTTGGCGTATCTTGCGCTGGCCGGCGAAATGTTGCGGCGGATGGAATCCACCGCGACCGTCACCGCGGGAGGGCAACCATGATCGCTGCAAAGCCGTCCCAAGACGATCGCCTCGTCGCGGGGCGACGCCGCGTAGCGACGCTGCGGGGGGATCATTCATGATTCGACATAAGGGCTTGGGCCGTGGCCTCGATGCATTGCTGGCCGGCAGCGACGAGGTCGCGCCGGCGGGCGCACTGCAGTCGATCGCCGTCGATCGTCTGCAATCGGGCAAATATCAGCCGCGTACGCACATGGACGAGACGTCATTGAACGAACTCGCCGAGTCGATTCGCGAGCAGGGATTGATGCAGCCGATTCTCGTGCGGCAGGTGGGCAACGGGCGCTTCGAGATCATCGCCGGTGAGCGCCGGTGGCGCGCGGCGCAACGCGCGGGACTGAAGGAAGTGCCGGCGCTCGTCAAGAATGTTCCCGACAACGCAGCGCTGGCGCTCGCGCTGATCGAGAATATTCAGCGCGAGGATTTGAATCCGCTCGAAGAGGCGCAGGGCTTGCAGCGGCTGATCGACGAATTTGGATTGACGCACGA